>CAZRYI010000368.1:0-2233 GCA_964604255.1 uncultured Nitrospirota bacterium | reverse complement strand
ATCTTGCGATGGATCGCGAGACAAAAGAAAAGGTCGTCATCAAAACACCCTCCGTCAATTTCGAGGACGACCCCGGTTACATTGAACGCTTTTTAAACGAAGAATGGATCGGCAGACGACTCAACTCGCCTCAGATCCTAAAAGTCAAAGAACTCACGCGACGGCGAAGCTGCCTCTATTTTGTGACAGAATATGTTGAGGGACAAAGCCTGAGACATTGGATGGATGACCATCCGCACCCGCCGATTGATCAGGCCAGAAAAATCATCAATCAAATCGCAACGGGTCTCATGGCCTTCCATCACCTGGAAATGATCCACCGTGACTTAAAGCCAGAAAACATCCTGATCGACGCCGATGGCACCGTCAAAATACTTGATTTCGGGTCCAGCAAAATTTCCGGGATTGAAGAAATTTCCGTGCCCTGGGAGCGCAGCAACCTGCTTGGCACACGCAACTACACAGCACCGGAATATTTACTCGGTTCTGCGGGCACCGAACATTCCGATCTTTACTCCCTGGGTGTTCTCAGCTATGAAATGTTAAGCGGTGCGCTGCCATACAAAGAAGAAAATTCTGCAAAAAAGCAAAAAAAAACACCCTATCGCCCAGCCATGACCCATCGATCCGACCTCCCGCTTTGGTTAGACGGTGCCCTGGAAAAAGCAGTGCAGAAAAACCCAAAAAAACGCTACGAAGCCCTCTCCGAATTTCTCTATGACCTCAGCCATCCAAACCCACTTTTCCTAAAAAAAGAACGGCCTCCCCTCCTGGAAAGAAACCCACTAGCCTTCTGGCAGGGCCTGACGATTGTCTTACTGCTTTCAAATCTCGTGCTGTTGTTTTTGCTCTTCCGATAAGTGGAAGTCAGGGATGCTTATTTTGGGAGGTTTTGATGAAGCCTGGGTTCGTCAGGGCTTTCGATACAAACAAACCTTGTTTCGGCCTTCGCGTTTTGCACGGTAAAGCGCTTCGTCACTGTGTTTGAGAAATTGTTTTGAGCTAATCGCTGCTTTCTCTGTCTTTCTGAAAGTACAGACCCCGATGCTACAGCTCAGGGTCGCGCCTCCCGGTAACAAAGTGCTGTCCTGGGCAGCAATGCGGAGTCTTTCCGCCGATGCCATGGCTTCTCTCTCGTCGGTTTCAGACATTAAAATAATAAACTCTTCCCCGCCAAAACGGGCCAGCACATCGTAGGGCCGAATCATCGATTCAAAACAGCGGGCAAGCCCTTCAAGCACCTGATCACCCACTAGGTGCCCATAAGTGTCGTTGACGCGTTTGAAATGATCAATGTCAATCAGCATGGCAGATAAAGGGCGATTCAGGCGTGATGCCCGGTCAATTTCACTGTTCATGATTTTATTAAGATAGCGGCGATTATAGAGCGATGTCAGGGGGTCGCGAATCGACAGTTCTTTGATGCGTTCAAAAGTCTGCTGTTTTTGAATGGCGATAACGGCCTGTGTCGCCAGCATTTGCAGATGCGCTGAGAGATTATCGGGAAAAGTTCTGGCTTCAAAATCATCACAATACAAAATACCCACCGGCCCCTTGTCCCCGATCAAAGGAATTGCAATCAGGGATCGAATGCCTTCTTTCATGATGACGGGATTGTTGAATGCAGGATAGTCGCTAATATCAGGCACCAGGATGGGTTTGTTGTTTGACAGGATGTGCTCCGTGAGTCCGCCGAGACGAACCGGATAGACGGAACTTTCATAAAATTCAGAAGAAAACCCTTTTGTTGCCACCAGAAAAAGCTGCTGTTTCTCTTTGTTGTAAACCGAGAGGGAACCTGCGGGCATCTTTGAAATCCGGGTCACACCGGAAACAATGGCATCAAAAATCTGATCAGGCGTTTCCGAGCGGGAAAGCATGAGGCTGATATCCAGTAGAATCTGATGTTCACCCAATTCTTTTTTGATGCGTTGTTCCTTGTTTTCAAGTTCAATAATAATATTCCAAAGCAGTTTTGTGACTTCTCCGGTTGCCACATCAAAATTGCCATCTGAAAGGTTTAACAGTTTTTTTCCAACTGCGGGGTTTCCGGTCAGGTCAAAAACAAGATCAACCACCAGGTTTTGAAGCACAGAAAAAGGATCTTCCAAAAAGATCGGTAGGTCGGCCTCCCTGGCAAGTTTGAGCGCGGGGGCCTTCGCATTGGTATCGGCAACGCCGACAATTTGAATCCAGTTGAACTTGAGCAGACGACTCAAAACCGATTCGCCAC
>CAZRYI010000367.1:0-2246 GCA_964604255.1 uncultured Nitrospirota bacterium | reverse complement strand
CATCAGCGCTTCCCTGACAAGGATTTCTTCAAAAATGCTGAAAAAAGAGGTCGTCCGAAAATCGATCTTCGGTGTCGGCTTCTTAATTTTAGCCGCATTGGGCTATGCCCTGGGAAGGCAAGTGGGCTTTCCAGATGAGGCAATCGGCCTGGATACCACCCTGTCAAAACTACCGGCTTATGCCCTGTATTCCCTTTCCCGGATGTGTTTGGCCTACATACTTTCCTTCCTATTTTCAGTGGTCTACGGTTATATTGCTGCAACACGACCTAAAGCAGAAGGACCGATGCTGGCCCTGCTTGACGTACTGCAATCAGTCCCTATTTTGGGTTTCTTCCCGGTCGCCGTCCTCTTTTTTGTGAATCTGTTTCAGGGCAGTCGTCTGGGCGTTGAGGTGGCGAGCATCTTCCTGATCTTTACCTCAATGTCCTGGAATATGGCCTTTAGCATCTACGAATCCTTCAAAACAGTACCCAAAGATCTAAGCGAAGCGGCGGGTGCCTTCGGCCTGCGCGGTTGGCAGCGATTCAGCCTTAGCCTCTTTCCAATCTGCATTCCGAGATTGATTTACAGTTCGATGATCTCCTGGTCGGGCGGGTGGTATTTTTTAATTGCGGCAGAAATTATCGCCATCGGCCCGGTAAAACACGAGCTGCCCGGGCTCGGCAGCTTTTTGATTCAATCCACCGAGAGTGGAGAAATCGGTAAAACGGCCCTGGGATTGGCTGTGCTTGTTGCCATTGTCATTTTTTTCAGTTTCTTCGTTTGGAGACCTCTCGCGGTTTGGGGAGAAAAATTTCGTTACGATTTTGTCGCTTCCAATGCGCCCTCCCGTTCTTTTGCGCTTCAATGGTATCGCAAAGCGCGACTGTCGGCGCGCGTCACTGCTTTGCTGCGTCCACTCCGCTTTCTGATGCAAAGCCTGTTTCGCCTTTTTCTGGAAAAGGCCTCAAAAAAACGTGCAAACTTAGGGGCCTTGTTTTTAAAAAGTCTTGTTTTTTTATTCGCATGTGCCGCTTTTTACGCCCTGCTTAAAAGCGGTCTGCTCATCATGGAGGCCCTGTTCCGACCGTTTCCGGCAGAAGCAAAGTTAATCCCGGAAGCGATCCTTACTTCCTTTTTGCGCTTAACACTGGCTTATCTGCTTGCCTTGGCCTGGACCCTGCCGGTGGCTTATTGGATTGGGCATAACCCGCGCGCCCTGCGAATTGTGACACCCATTGCCGAAATTGCTGCGGCCATTCCGGCACCGGCGCTTTTCCCTTTTTTTATTCTTTTTACAATCAACAGCGGTGGCGACATGAACACTGCGGCGATTCTATTGATCTTAAGCGGAATGCAGTGGTATCTTCTCTTCAATTTGATTGGAGGTGTCCAAAATATCCCTCTGGATCTTAAAGAAGGGGCCAACGCTCTGGGGCTTAGCGGTCTCCACTATTGGAAGCGGCTCTACCTCCCTGCCATTTTTCCCTCCCTCATTACCGGAAGCATTACCGCCTGGGGCGGTGGTTGGAACGCCTTGATTGTCTCCGAATACATTGTTTACCGGCATGAAGTGCACTCGGTTGTCGGTATCGGGGCGATGCTGGATCGGGCGATCTATGAATCGGGCGATGAACAGATGATTCTCTTGACCCTGCTTGCCATGATGCTCACCATCGCCTGCCTCAATCGTTTCTTCTGGAGACGTGTTTATCGTTACGCCATTAATCGGTTTAAACTTGAATATTAAAAAAACAGTTGAGGGTTCACAGTCAAGGATTCACGGTTTGGAGCCACTATCCTCTGACCCTCAACCCTTAACCGGTAACTGCGAACCACCCTTATTGGCAATTCAAAAAGTCTTCAAGTCTTTTCAGCAGGATCGGGTGTTGATGCCTGCGCTCCGGGATATTTCGTTTACGATCAGAGAAGGGGAATTTATTGCCCTGGTCGGTCCTTCCGGTTGTGGAAAAAGTACCCTCTTGAGGGTTTTGACCGGCCTGGTGCCAGCAACGGGAGGCGAAGTGCTTTATGAAGGTAAGGTGCAAAAATCGGTCAACCTGGATTCGGCGATGGTCTTTCAATCCTTTGCCCTTTTTCCTTGGCTGACGGTCATGGGCAATGTCGAGCTGGGTTTGGAAGCGCGAGGTTTATCGCAAGTAGCCCGCCGAAAAAGGGCTGTTTATTTTATCGATAAAGTCGGATTGGATGGTTTTGAAGAAGCCTACCCGCGTGAGTTATCGGGTGGCATGAAGCAGCGTGTG
>CAZRYI010000366.1:0-2250 GCA_964604255.1 uncultured Nitrospirota bacterium | reverse complement strand
TTTCTTCTGAGTCTCGCCATTCTAAACGCATTGCATTTTTCTCCCGGCTGGATTTAGCTTAATGTTGTGTTGCCCGACGAAAGGTTTGCAGCGGGCTGGGAATTCTAACAGCACAATCTCCCTGAATTTCGGCCTGACAGGCGAGGCGGGAGGTGAGAGTCAATCCCTCGGCTGTGTCGAGGCGGTCTTCTTCCTCTTCTTCCATTTCGGAAAGGTTGTCCATGCCTTCTTTGACGATGACATGGCAGGTGGTGCAGGCGCAGCTTCCGCCACAATTGTGTTCCAGATCAATGTCATGATCGAAGGCGACGTCTAAAATCGTGTCGCCAGTTTCTGCTTCAACCGTAATATTGTCTCGTGGATCGCTTGCTAAAAAGGTGATCTTTGGCATGGTTATACTTTCGTTACGACCCTTCCAGGTCTGAGAGGCGTTTGTTTTGCAGGGCTTCTTTCATAGAATGGGACATCAATTGCTCGGCGAGATTTTGTGTGACTTCATCCAGCCGGTCTAGCGCCTCCCGAATCGGGCGGCCCTTTTTATTTGTGATGGCGGTTTTTAAGTTTGTGATTGCTGTCTCAATCTTAAGCTTCTCCGCAGGATCCAGAAGTTCAGTCCCTTGGATCAGGGCCTTTTCTGAATGCCGCAGCACGGTTTGTGCTTCATTGTTTAATTCGACCAGAATCCGTTTTTCGTGATCCTCTTTTGCATGGCTCAGTGAGGCTGCAATCATCTCTTCCGTTTCTTCATCACTCAGCCCGTAGGTCGGTTTGACTTCAATCGAGTGCGCACGACCGCTTCTCTGATCTAAGGCTGTCACACTTAAAATGCCGTTGGCATCAATTAAGAAGGTGACTTCGATTCGGGGCATGCCTGCGGGCATGGGATCAATGCCGGTGAGGTTGAACTTTGCGAGGGAGCGGCAGTCCTCAACCAACTCCCGTTCTCCCTGAACGACGTGGATGGAGACCGATTGCTGTCCATCCACAAAAGTTGAGAAGCTTTCTTTTGCACTCGTGGGAATGGTGGCATTTCGGGGAATCAGGCGACTCACGACGCCGCCCATGGTTTCGATACCAAGGGAAAGCGGTGTGACATCCAGCAGCAACAGGTCACTCAGTCCGCCGGCGAGAATATCAGCCTGGATGGCGGCACCCATTGCAACCACTTCGTCTGGATCAAGCTCACTGTGAGGTGTTTTTTTGAACAGCGTTGCAACGGTTTCCTGGATTAAAGGAATGCGGGTTGATCCACCGACAAGCACGACTTCTTTGACGTCATCTGGGGTCAGTCCTGCATCGGCCAGTGCCCGTTTGCAGGGGGAGATTGTGCGTTTGATCAGTGGCTGGATGAGTGTCTCGAATTCCTTTTTTTGAATCTCCCTCCGGTAAGGGTTCTTTCCCTCGGGCAGTGTTAAAACAAAGTTTGCGGATGTTGCATCGGAGAGTTGGCTTTTGGTTTTTTCGGCCATGAGCCGGGCTTCTTGCAGTACTTCCGGGATCTTAAAAATATCGACTTGCTGTTTCTCAAGGATTTCGTCACGGATCATTCGTACAAGGCGCTGATCAAAATCATCGCCACCCAGGTGGGTATCTCCGTTGGTGGCAAGGACTTCAAAGATGCCATTCCTGATTTTCAAAATGGAGATATCAAAAGTGCCACCACCGAGGTCATAAATCGCGATAATGCCTTCTTTTTCTTTTTGCAGTCCGTAGGCGAGCGAAGCGGCGGTAGGCTCGTTGACGATTCTCAAAACCTCCAGTCCGGCAAGTCTTCCGGCATCTTTGGTGGCCTGTCGTTGATTGTCGTCGAAATAGGCAGGCACGGTGATGACGGCTTTGTTAATGGGCACATTCAGCGCAGCTTCGGCCCGTTTTTTTAAGGCACGAAGCACAAAGGCCGAGATCTCAGGCGGCGTATAGCGTTTCTCTCCAACTGCGATGCGAATCGCTTCTTTTTTTTCTCCGACCAGTGAAAAGGGAATCAATTGGAGATCTTCTTCAAGATCCTCTCGACCTAAACCCATGAAGCGTTTCACCGAGTAGATCGTTCGTTCAGAGCAAGTGAGCAGTTGTTCTTTTGCTTTTTCGCCGACAATCACCAAGGCCGGATCACCGCTTTCATCAAAAGAAACAACCGAAGGAAGGGCAGCGCGACCGGATTCATCACGAATGATCCGTGGTGTTCCGCCGTCCATATAGGCAATGAGGCTATTGGTTGTACCTAAATCTATTCCAACGATGTGGGACATT
>CAZRYI010000365.1:0-2254 GCA_964604255.1 uncultured Nitrospirota bacterium | reverse complement strand
AGAAAATTTCTGGTCATTTTTAATGATGTTCGCTGTCATTAAACATATAGCGATCAATTTTCCATGCTCCCTTAATTTTCCGGAGGACAAAAAGTTCGTTATTATTCGCCGGGAGTATGGTATTTGATTCAAGTAGGGTGAGTGTCCCATCGGCCTTACTCTCGACAATGGCAACATCCCCATGAACAGAAACATGGTGATAGACATGTGTTGTGTCGAGTTTGATTTTCCCGAAGAGGTTTCGATATGTCTTCCTTATTTCATCAATGCCTCTTACTGCGGGTGCATTGTTAAGGAGAAAAACGCTGTCTTGGTGGTAGAGCGTAAGTATTTTCTCAGCGTTACTTTCGTTAAGGGCTTTAAAGTAGGTCACGACCACTTTTTTAGCTTCTTGTTCATCCATTGAATTTTGAGCAAATAAACTAAAATATGGGATCAGAGATAAAAAAAAGGTGAGGATTGTTACTGTCAATAATTTTGATGAAACTCTCATACGTTTTCTCCTGTTTTTAATGAATACAAGGGGATTTTCAGGGACAAGGCCAAAGTCAGATACAGGTCGTAGCACTTGTTTTGTGTTGATCTTCGGGGCCGTTCCCATTTCGAGAACGGCCCCGGCATTCTGCCTGATCTCTCACATTACGCTGCTTTTGCCCAAGAAGCTCCAGCAACAGCCTCTTTGAATGTCGTTAAAGGAATGCCCCATCGTTGTCTGAGTACCGGAATGTCAACGTCGTAACCGACTTCGTTAAACCATCGGAACATGAGCGCGAAATCAGAACCCACGGCGGCTTCTGCCTGGTCGTCGGGCAATTGTTGAAATTGCACAGAGCGTCCCATCGTCCTCGAAAGATGGCTTGCCGCCTCTGGCATCGTCAAGACATCTCCCGCCAAATCAATGGCTTGTCCGATGAACTCGGCGGGACGGAGGAAGGCCGCCGCCGCAAACGCACCAATGTCCTGCACCGCGATCATTTGAAGCTTTGTGTCTGGCCGAAGCGGAGCCATCAGTATGCCTTCGGGAGAAGGTTGCCAAAAGGTGCCAAAATTTTCCATAAACGCCGTCGGGCGCAGAATTGTGGCAGGAAGACCGGTTTTCTGAATATGTTCTTCGATCTGCCACTTCGTTTCAAAGTGCGGGATGGAGGTCTTCCTGTGAGCACTTCCCACGGAACTGAAGACGAGGTGTTCTACTCCGGCAGCCTTGGCCGCATCGACCATTGTGATCCCGTGCCGAACTTCGGCGTCCATTCCTTCCTCGAAGAATGTGGTCACAAGAAAGACCTTCTTGATCCCCTTTAGTGCAGCATCAAGTGACGCGCGGTCAGTTAAATTTCCTGCAACCACTTCCGCACCAAGCGCTTTTAAATCGCTCGCCTTCGAAAGGTCTCGTGTCAGTACGCGCACTGACTGTCCCTGGCGCATGAGACTCCTCGCGACTGCTCCCCCCTGTTGTCCAGTGGCCCCTGTGACTAAAATCGTTTCATTGTTCATGATGGTATTCTCCTATGGTTTGTGTCGCTGTAAATTTGCTCATTGAAAGATGAATTTAATGTTCTATTTGCACTACTTCTGAATAGTCGTTAAAGTGCAAATGCATACTTAGTTCTATTTTTATTTTTAGTTACTTTAAGTAAGCACTTTTTTAGAATAGGGGGGAATAGATTCCCTGTCAAGATGGCACATTTGTGTTATTAGGGCACACGTATGTATCTGACTTACCTAGTATTTTTGACGAACTCTTGAGTGAATTGCATATCGGTGTTCTCTAAATAGAGGAGATAAGAAGAGGTTCCAAGTGGATAAAGCCGAGCTTTTTGAAAAACAGATTGAAGGTTGTCCTGTCCGAGAGGTGCTTGACCGATTGGGAGACAAATGGAGTGTCTTAATCGTTCTGACATTGAAAGGAGGTACTCTCCGTTTTTCTAAGTTAAAAAAGGCGATTCCAGATATTTCTCAACGCATGTTGACCTTTACATTACGCCACTTAGAACGCGACGGACTTGTGAACAGAAAGATGTATATGACCGTCCCGCCAAAAGTAGAATATTCACTCACTGTCATGGGAAAAAGCTTTGCAACAAAGGCCGATACCCTTGTGGCATGGGCACATGAGAATCGGCCAAAGATTGATGCGTCGCGGTCTTCCTATGATAAAACGGCCTTAAGCCAGTCTTAATTCCTTTTGAGAATAAAAATCAATATGGTGGTAACGTGCATTATCTATAACAACCAAGATGGGGGCTCCCATATC
>CAZRYI010000364.1:0-2255 GCA_964604255.1 uncultured Nitrospirota bacterium | reverse complement strand
GATTAAATGACGGCGGCATAGTAGCACCGGACAGGGGGAAAAACAATCTCTGATGATTTACCCGGCGCAGGGTGTTAGTATCCTGCATTACATAGGAGGTAGAAACACGAGCATCTACGGATCAACACGGGGGCTGAAACCCCTTCAAATCAAACGTCTGCAAAGGATCGGCCACCGAAAAGTCAAAACCGATCAGGTCATTTCCTTTGAGCTGGCCCGTCTGCTCACCGAGCTTTCACGCGAGATCAAAAAACAACTTGGCATCCTGGTTGGCAGAGACGGTGCCATTCATGCCGTCATCATCGGGGATCACCGCCAGATCGTCATTCCCGATCTGGCCGAGCTTCGCACAGTCAAACGCCACCTGCGCGGCCTCCGACTGGTACACACCCATTTAAAAGACGAGGCCCTCAGCACAGACGATTTAAGTGACTTGGCCCTACTGCGACTCGACATGATTGCAGCCATCGGCGTTTTAGCAGATGGCCTGCCCGGACGACTTTACCTCGCTCACCTTTTGCCTCCCAACCCGCAAGGCGCACTTTACGAAATCCACAAACCCATTCAGGTTCACCAGCTTCAACTCGCCTTACGCCCTTTCCTGGAAGAACTCGAAGCCGAGTTTGAACAGCCTCAAACCAACAAAGTCAGCACAAAAAAACAGGACAGAGCGATTTTAATCAGCGCATCCCGCCAGCCTCGCATTGACCAAGAACATTCAATGGATGAGCTGAATGAACTCGCCTGCTCCGCCGGACTTGTGCCGATTGATCGTGTCACGCAACGTCCCAGGGCCTACCACCCTAAATATCTGCTGGGGGTAGGAAAGCTCAAAGAAGTCATCATGAAAGCACTTCAGCAACAGGCCGACCTGCTCATCTTCGACCAAAATCTCAGCCCGCTTCAGGTCAAAACCATTGGAGAGGTCACAGAAATGAAAGTGCTGGATCGCACTCAGTTAATCCTCGACATCTTCGCGCAACGGGCACACAGCCGGGAAGCCAAGGTACAGGTTGAACTCGCCCAGCTTCGCTATCGCCTACCGCGACTCTCCGCCCGTTCCACCGCCCTTTCGCGCCTCACCGGTGGCATCGGAGGACGCGGCCCGGGGGAAACTCGGCTCGAAATCGACCGACGCCGCGCCCGTGACCGCATCGCCCGATTAGAGCGAGAACATCAAAGCCTTGCAGAAGCCAGAGTTCGGCGACGACGTTTACGCAGCCAAAACAGTCTGCCCATTCTCTCCATCGTCGGTTATACCAATGCAGGAAAATCCACACTACTGAACCAACTGACAAAAAGCGATGTCATGACCAAAGACTTGCTCTTCGCCACCCTCGACACCACCACACGACGACTTCGCTTTCCCAGAGAAAGAGAACTCATCATCACCGATACCGTCGGTTTCATACAATCCCTGCCCACAGACCTGATGGCCGCCTTTCGATCAACCCTTGATGAACTACGGGATGCTCACCTCTTGATTCATCTCGTCGATATCAGCAGTCCCCGATTTGAACAACAAATCGAAACCGTCAATAAAATACTGGGAGAGCTTGATCTGAAAGAAACCCCCTGCCTGCTCGTTTTCAACAAAATTGACTGCGTTCCGCCCGAAACAGCCTTCATTTTAAAAGAACGCTACAAGGCCATCACCCTCTCAGCTTTAAATCGAGAAAGTATTGGCCCGCTACTCGCCAATATTGAGCACACATTGTGGGAAGAACAGGGTTCAGAATAATCGCAGATTAAGTTGAACGAGACCCTTGTTTCAGGATGGCAGTCACTTGTTTGAGTTCCTCTGGATTGAGACCTCTGCGTATTGCCATTTCTTGCCCGATTGCCATAATTTCAGAAGAGGCAAGCATTTTTTCGGCAATCGGGAAAACATCTTGTTCCTCTATTCGGATGTGCGCTTCATAAAACCCTGATAGACATTCCAGGGTTTCAGACAAACAGGCCTGTGTTTTTGTCGATAAACTTCCTTCGGTAAGCCAGATTTGAATCCACTGATCAACTTTTTTGTGATCCTCTTCAACCTCACGATGCCCCTGCTTCAGGGTCTCAAGTATATCCAGGAGGGTCTTTTTATTCTGATATTGAATCTTGAATAATCGAGGAAAAAGAGATTCTTCCTCGTCCAAAGTATGTAAGGGCGCCGCTTCACGAAAATAACGGAGGGCAGATTTTAAGGCATTTTGCTGTCCGGGATTGAGGATGCCACCCTGAGCCATTTGAGTGACAGATATCATGGA
>CAZRYI010000363.1:0-2260 GCA_964604255.1 uncultured Nitrospirota bacterium | reverse complement strand
GCTTGTACCGAGACAATCGGCACCGGTATCACCGCCACCGATAATCACCACACGCTTTCCCTCGGCGCGAATTTCAATTGCCGGATCAATTGTATCGCCCGCAAGGCGTTTATTTTGCTGGGTGAGATAGTCCATCGCAAAATGAATCCCGTGAAGCTCCCGACCAGGCACCGGTAAATCGCGCGGCACACCCGCACCGATGGCAATACAAACGGCATCAAAACCCGTCTTCAATTCATCAATCGACAGATCCACGCCGACATTCACATTCGTACGAAAAACCACTCCTTCTGCACGCATTTGATCCAGGCGGCGGTCGATGAATTGTTTTTCCATTTTAAAATCAGGAATGCCGTAGCGCAGTAAACCACCAATCCGACTGGCTTTTTCAAAAACAGTGATCGCATGGCCGTTACGCCGAAGCTGCTGTGCTGTAGCAAGTCCTGCCGGGCCGGAACCGATAATAGCCACTTTAAGACCTGTTTCAGTCCTTGGAATAATCGGGTCTACCCAGGCTTCATCAAAACCTTTTTCTATAATCTTCCATTCCAGTAAACGAATGCTCACCGGATCATCAATTTCACCCAATACGCAGGCATGCTCGCAAGGTGCAGGACAGAGGCGGCCTGTGAATTCCGGGAAATTATTGGTGACATGCAGGGCCTTCAAAGCATCTTTCCAGCGACCACGATAGACAAGATCATTCCATTCGGGAATCATATTTTGCACGGGACAACCCGTCCAACCCTGACAAAAGGGCACACCACAATCCATGCAACGTGCGCCCTGCTGCATGAGCACTTCATCCGCAATCGGCTCATAGAGTTCCCGCCAATCATGAATACGCTCCGCAACGGGTCGGGATGCCGGTCCCTGCCGTTTGATCGTCATGAAACCCTTTGGATTACCCATTCAACAACTCCTTCGACTTTCTTAATGCTTTTGCTTTTCTGGCTTCAAGCACCTTTTTGTACTCCACCGAAATCACTTTCACAAAATGCGGTAACATCGCATCCCAACGATCCAGAATATGCTGTGCTTTTAAACTTCCCGTGTAGCGCAGGTGTTTTTCGACGAGGGTTTTGAGCTGTGCTACGTCATCCGCTTCGTCAACAGCTGAAAGTTCAACAAGACTCAAGTTACATTGCCGTGCAAAAGTATTCTTTTCATTTAAAACAAAAGCGATGCCACCGCTCATGCCAGCAGCAAAATTACGACCGGTCGGGCCTAGCACGACCACAATACCGCCTGTCATATATTCGCAGCCATGATCTCCCAAGCCCTCAACCACAGCATTGGCACCACTGTTTCTCACGGCAAAACGCTCTCCGGCCACACCGTAAAAGAAGGCTTCTCCGCTTGTCGCACCGTAAAGTGATGTATTCCCAATCAGGATGGTTTCTTCCGCTTTAAAGAGGGACGCTTTTGGCGGATAAACAATGATACGTCCGCCGGAAAGGCCTTTCCCCGTGTAATCATTTGCATCGCCTTCCAGCGTCAGCGTGAGGCCTTTCACACAAAATGCCCCAAAACTTTGTCCCGCAGTCCCGGAAAAATCAAAACGAATCGTTTCATCCGGCAGAGCGTCCTGTCCGTAGCGGCGAGAAATTTCTCCAGAGAGCATGGCACCCACTGTCCGGTGAACATTTCTAATCGGCAACGATGCATGAACGGGTTTTTTATCGTCGAGTGCAGCTTGGGCCAGCGTCATCAATTGGTGATCCAGCGCCACTTCAAGACCATGTTCCTGTGCAGTATTGCAATAAACGGCAACATCTTCCGCCACTTCGGGTTGATGCAGAATCGCAGAAAGATCAAGCCCTTTGGCCTTCCAGTGATCAAGGGCCTTTTGAACCTGTAAACGATCCGTGCGACCAATCATTTCTGTCACTTTACGGAAGCCAAGTTTTGCCATGAGTGCCCTCACCTCTTTCGCAACAAAGGTAAAGAAGGTCACCACATCTTCGGGCCGTCCCCTGAATTTTTTGCGTAACACCGGAAATTCAAATGATGGTGACTTCAATTTTGGTAATAATAACCTTGGCGATTCAAATACAGGTAGCTCAAACGTAGGAAATACCAACACCGGAAATAATAATCTAGGTAACAATAATATTGGTAATCAAAATAACGGTAATAACAATATCAACGGCGATTACAATTTTGGAAATGGTAATAACGGTAACCTAAATTACGGTGATGCCAATACCGGTGATAACAATCTCGGTGACAATAATACTGGAAATGGCAACGCAGGGAA
>CAZRYI010000362.1:0-2282 GCA_964604255.1 uncultured Nitrospirota bacterium | reverse complement strand
GGTATTTTCTAGGTCTACAGGAGCTACTGGTCTTTTTCGATCCCTGGTTGGCCGGGTTTGTCCTACCCAACTTAATCATGATCGGACTGATTTTAATCCCTTATATTGATCCTAATCCGAAGGGAAAAGGTTATTACACTTATTCAGAAAGAAAGTTTGCTGTCATTGGTTTTAGCTTTGGACTTGCCCTTTGGTACATTTTAATTGTGATCGGTGTTTGGTTCAGAGGGCTTGACTGGTCTTGGTATTGGCCTTGGGATGACCCCCATATGCATCAACCGGCAGGTGACGTCAAGCTCGTTGACTTGCAGGTGATCCTTCAGAGCACGCTGGGTCTAAGTGAAAACCCCGTGGTGACCTTTGGCCGGTATGTGGTCACTGTGGCAAATCTGCTTACTTGGGCGATCTTTGTAGGGTATTACGCTGTCGGTTTTGCCATCCCCTTTCTCTTGCTGCGGAAGTTTTACAATCAGCTTGGTTTTGTCCGCTATAATTTGACGATGTTTTTGTTTTTATCCATGATGGGCGTTCCTCTCAAGATGTTTTTGAGGCTACTCGCCGATATTAAATATGTGATTGTAACGCCCTGGTTCAATATATAGTGATTTTTGAAATGAGGTTATTCAATGGATGATTTATGGGCATATCCTTACCGGCTCGGTATTGGAATTTTCTTGGTAGTCGGAACATTCTTGCTAACAGCTCTTTTTGTTGGTTTTACTGCCTGGCTCGAAAAAGACTTTAAAAAAGATGAATAAAGTAGAGTTATCTACCGTCTACAGTGGCACATTGTAGATCAGGAACAGGCACTTCCTTGTTTCTTTTTTAACCGTCAAATGTAAGCGGTCGATTGATTTTTATTGATGGGGGTATTGATCTTTTCATGGTAAAGCATATTGTATTCGCGGTCTCGAGCTTAGCTGTTGTTATTCAGCTAGGTCTATTTGTGTACAACTTCGAAACCAGAGAGTGGAGAACCTACCAATCAACTTATTACAAAAAACTGGCAGAGGTCACCAATATGCCGGAAATTGCAAAGACTTCCTTGAAGATTCAGCAGATTTGGAGCGAAGAACTGGATCGACCGGATCGATGTATGACCTGCCACGGCGGGATTGCGAATCCTGCTTTTGAAAATGAACCACAGCCCTATACCACCCATCCCTTTTTTAAAGACAAGGGCTTCATTTCAAAACATCCCTTCGAAAAATTCGGCTGTACCATCTGTCATGAGGGGAACCCTCACTCTGTAACCGTTAAGGCCACACACGGTGTTGTCAAGCACCTCGACCGCCAAATGTTATCGACACCCTATGTCCAGGCCTCCTGCACCAAGTGCCACTATGAACTTTTAAATAAAGAAGTTTACTGGCCTGAGGCTGATGTGTTGATGAAGGGAAAGCAGCTTGCTTATGAACTTGGCTGCGGCGCCTGTCACAGCATCCGACAGTTTGGTACAAACCCGACCGTTGCGCCTGAAATTTCCAATGCCGGGAGCAAAACGGAACTTGCTTTTAGTCTTGTTCATGATTTTTCACACGTGGAATCTAAAGATCATCTAATGCGTGTTTGGGAATGGGAGCATTTTAAAGACCCTGTGAAGATTGTTCCAGGATATCCCGACGCCAAAGATCCAAAAGATAGGATCCCTCCAACAATTATGCCTGATTGGGGTTTAACGGACGATGAAGCGACGGCACTCACAGTCTTTGTCATGTCTCTGAGGGATCCGGCTGTTGAAAATATTCCGAGGTCTTATTTTCCAAAGGTCAAGGAACACGACGGATTTTTTCAGTATAGATAGTCAGGAATCATCGTTGGGTGCCTTAGGAACGCATTTTTTGGTGGAGTTAAATGAGTGTAACTCCGAGGTGTTGCGTGACCTGAAGCGGATCGAAGAGATTCTTCTCACTGCAGCAAAAAAAGCCAATGCGACGGTCGTAGAAAGCCGTTTCCATCAATTCAGTCCTTTTGGCATCAGTGGCCTTGTCGTCATTGCAGAATCACACCTTAGCATTCATACTTGGCCCGAACACAACTACGCGGCTGTCGATATTTTTACCTGCGGCGAAAGCCTCAAGCCCCACCTTGCCATATCCTATCTCGTTGAAAAGTTAGGATCACTAAAGTCATCAGTTGTCGAACTCAAAAGAGGGCTCTTCTCAAAAGAAGGGACAGTCCTTGACTCCATTGCCCTAAAAGAAGGAGGGCGGTTTCGACATGTTTCAGGAAAAATCCTACAAGTGGTTCATTGACCAACTTTCTCCCTTTGAAGCCCACAT
>CAZRYI010000361.1:0-2282 GCA_964604255.1 uncultured Nitrospirota bacterium | reverse complement strand
CCACCCTAACCCTCCCCCGCTTCGCAGGAGAGGGGATTGGGGGGACACATGTTTACAGGAAACTTAAATGAAGAATAAATCAAAATTCACGGAGATTCTGCTGTCTCACATGAGTGAGGTGAAGGCGGCGATTTTTGCAGCGGTGCTTTGCCTCATTGGCGTAACGCTCACCGAGTTGCTGAGTCCCTGGCCCCTTAAAATGATTTTTGACTACATCCTGCTCGGCAATGCACTGCCGGAACACTTGTCTTTTCTGAGTCACATTTTTGAAAAAGGCAGCGGTTTTGTCTTGATGCTCATGTCTGGAGCCGTGCTTGGCATTGCCCTGCTGAGAGGCTTTTTTTCCTACTTTCAAATCTTTATCACCTCGCGCATCAGTTTCCACTTTGTTTATGTGCTGAGGCGGGCGCTCTTAATCCACCTTCAGGAGCTTTCGCTTTCTTTTCATGATCGGGCACGTTCGGGTGAATTAATGACCCGGATTTCAGGCGATAGCAAAATTTTGAAAGAAATCTTTTCAGAATCCGCCCTCAACTTCATTGCTCACATCATGAAAATCATCGGCATGTTTGTGGTGATGTCTTTGATCAACTGGCAACTTGCCCTGCTGGTTTCACTCACGATGCCTCCCTTGATTTATCTGCTTTTTTATACCTTTCGAAAGATTAAACAAACGGCAAAAAAACAACGCCAGGAGGAAGGAAAAATCACTTCCCGAATCAATGAATTGCTGACGATGATTCCGCTGGTGCAATCCTATGCTCGTGAATCTTACGAAACCGCACGTTTTGAGGCCGACAGCTCAGAAGCACTGGAGAAATCCATTCTCATTACAAGAATGATTGCCATCAGCACACGAAAGGTCGAGCTTATCTGTGCCTGCGGCATTGCAGCCACCCTGTTTTTCGGGGCACAACAGGTGATCAATGGATGGATGACACCGGGGGATCTGCTTGTTTTTATGTCCTATCTAAAAAACATGTATACGCCCTTAAAAAAGCTGCCTCGTCTTTTATCCAGGCTGTCAAAAGCCTCTGTCAGTGCCGGTCGCATTGCGGATCTTTTTTCCGAACAACCGGAGATTTCCGATGTAGCAAACCCCATTGAAGCACAAGATTTAAAAGGGGAGATTGTCTTTAAAGACCTCAGTTTTTCTTATGAGGATGGTCGGAAAATTTTAGATCGGATCTCCTTTTCCATAGCTCCCGGTCAACGTGTGGCCCTTGTGGGTGCATCGGGTGCGGGAAAATCGAGCATCACAAAACTGCTGCTTCGGCTTTATGAATTTCAGTCGGGTGAAATCCTGATTGACGGTGTGGACATTCGCCAATACGAACGCACATCCCTCCGTCACGAAATCGGCCTGGTATTGCAGGACTCGATTTTGTTCGGAGCGAGCATTCGCGAAAATATCTCCTACGGCAAACCGACGGCGACAAAAGGCGAAATTGAAAATGCGGCGCGGCTTGCCGGTGCAAACACTTTTATTGATGCACTTCCCGATGCCTATGAAACCCTGGTTGGGGAGCGCGGCAGCACACTTTCCGGGGGACAACGACAGCGCATCGCTCTGGCCCGCGCCATCATTCGACAGCCTGCCATTTTGATTTTAGATGAACCAACGGCCGCGATGGATGCCGAATCAGCAAGGGACATTCACGCAGCGATCAGTCGTTTTCAAGAAGGCCGTACCTCTCTGGTCATTGTGCATCAATTTACGGCGATTAAGGATTTTGATCAGATCATTGTTTTGAAAGACGGCAAAGTCGTCGAACAGGGAACTCACCAGCATCTGCTCACAAAAAAAGGCCGGTATCACGCGCTTTACAGCCTTCAGGGGGTCTCGTAAAGACATGAAAAACTTAAGGCATCAATCCCTGATCTGCCTGACTGTTTTTTGGTTTTGTTTTTTCGTTGTTTCTGCGAAACCCGCGATGTCGGCTGAAAATGGCGGTGCTGTCATGCCGATTGATACAGAAGCTTCACCGCCTTTATCACATCAACTCAGCGCCCGGTTTTCCTGGGGAGCAAAAATCAATGCCGATTTTCGGCTGAGAGACAATCGGGATCTTCAAAATAACCGCGATGATCTTGATGCCCGTTCGACCGGCGAATTGAGCCTTGCGGCCCAGTATCTTCCAAAAACAAGTGCGCAACTTTCCCCTTTGTCCGTCTTTGCAGAGTTGGGCCTGGACCGCGTGATCCGCCAAAAAGAAGGGGAGGGTAAGACTTCGGATGAAGCCCGTCTCAGAGTTAAAAAGGCTTACTTGCGTTGGTCACAC
>CAZRYI010000360.1:0-2286 GCA_964604255.1 uncultured Nitrospirota bacterium | reverse complement strand
CCCCTTGGTTTTGTTCCAAATAAGCATAGGGCATTTACCTTGACAGCATTCCATCCCCCTGATAGTTTTGCCAAAAATGTCGGAGATAAGGGACGCAATTGATGCAAAAAGATTTCTCAAAAGAACTTGGAAAATTTTATAAAACCTTGGGTGGAAAAGGCGCGGAAGCGCTTGAACCGGATGACCCTTATTATGTACCGATTCTACAAAACAACCCGTCGAAAGATCCAATCTTAAAGCTCCGGCAAAGAATCGAATGGTCTGAGTCGGAGAGTGTTGACTTATTGACTGGCTTTAGAGGCAACGGTAAAAGTACCGAATTGAAGAGACTCAGGCGTCTCCTGGAAAGGAATGACTGCACTGTATTTCTTGTCGATATGAACGACTACCTGCTTTTAACAAAACCCGTGGAGGTCAGTGACTTTATCCTGTCAATCATGGCTGCATTGACAGTTGAAGTTGAAAAAAATGAGGGGCTTCGTGAGATTTCCGAGTCGTATTGGAATCGTTTCCTTAACTTTCTCGAAAGCGAAGTTCAGCTGAAAGACATTTCATTGCAGGTCAAATCTGGTGGTGTTGCGGCAAAACTGGGCCTACAGCTTAAAACAGAACCCACCTTTAAGCAGAAACTACAAAAGGCTTTGAGGGGGCATCTCACGACGCTTGTAGAGGATGCCAGGGACTATGTTGTTAAAATAGTTGAAGAAATTCGGACTCTCGCCAAGAACCCCGATAAAAAAGTTGTGCTACTTGTGGATTCGGTCGAGCAAATAAGAGGGAGCGGAGACGAGGCTGAATCAGTCCATAAAAGTATTGTTGAACTTTTTTCCGGCCATTCAAAAAACCTTGAATTTAGGATGCTGCACATTGTCTATACCATTCCTCCCTTTCTGATTCCTCTTGCACCCAATACCGGTCGTAGTTTGGGTGGACATCCGATCAATTCCTGGCCCAATATCCACGTTAAAAAAAGAGAAGATGCTTCCCCCGATAAAAGCGGTCTGGAAGTGATGGAAAAGATTATTAATAAACGCTACCCGGATTGGCAGAATATGTTTAGCAAAGAGCAACTTTTCAGGCTTGCGGCTTCATCCGGTGGTGATTTGAGAGATTTTTTTCGTCTCGTCAGGGAATGCCTCGTCAGTAAAAGCACCTCCCTTAAGGGAGAGGGGCAAGAGGACATGAAAATATCCGATTTGACTCTCTCAGAAGTGGAAGGACAATTGAAAAGTGAACTGCTTCCCATTGCGAAAGACGACGGAATTTGGCTTGCCAAAATTCATGCGACAAAAGATACCCAACTCGACTCAAACGAAGAACTACCCCGTCTGGCCCGATTTCTTGACCATAACCTGATAATGAATTATCTCAATGGTGAACCCTGGTATGACATTCATCCCTTGTTGGAAAAAGAAATCAGAAAATATAAAGTGACATAAGCTCGCACTTTGAATAATCCTCAGATCCATCCCACCCTGACACCAGAAGGGGAAGCCGCTTGGCTTCGCCTAAAACGCCACCTCGAATGGTCTAATCATTTTTCTCTCGGTTTTATCTTTAACGCCGCCCCTCAAGTCACAGAAATATTTCGCGAACGGCTCGCCGATATCTACAAAGCGAGGGTTTCTCGCCTAAAGATGATCCGCTTAGATGATCCTGAGCAATTAACGGATCAGGTCTTTGAGTTCCTTTTTGGATCAGCCATCACCTACAAAGCGCTTCAGGCTCCGTATTGGATTGATCTAAGCACAGTACTTGATGAAAATTGGCGTGATGCAAGGCTCAGTTTGATGATGCGTCTCAACGAACGTCGCGAAGCGCTCAGAAAAAAATTGAAACAACCCTTGGTCATCATTTTACCCGAGCGCGAAAGAGAAAAAATCAAATCCCTCATCCCCGACCTTTGGGCGATTCGAGATTTCACCCTTGTCAGCAGTGGTTTGTTTATCACAGCTCAGGCTGTAAAACCGGAACAGCGCGTGATTGTGAGTGCCACACCCTTTCCTCTATCGTCCTTTGATGAATCAATGATTAAAGAATGGGAACGGGTATATCAGAAAAAAGTGGATAATAAGAGCGCTCTCTTAGCGGGGACGGCGGCATTAGATGTTTACCTTAAAACAAAGCGTCTAAAAAAAGCGGAAGCACTCTCAGCCCTTCTTTTAGCAATTACAAAAAAAATATTCGCAGAAAAAGGGAAGACCCCCGAATCACTACGAGACCTGTCGGTGTCATTGAGCAAAGTCGGAGACACAGCAAAAGCGATGGGCCGTCTGGAAGCCGCGA
>CAZRYI010000359.1:0-2292 GCA_964604255.1 uncultured Nitrospirota bacterium | reverse complement strand
TCGCCAGGAACCGCTATAAATGGTTTGGCAAACATCAAAGCTGTCTGAAGTGTTAGAAGGAATCTTTGATTTAATCTGGGCGACTCTATCTCACCAATGCAGGTCTTTTGCGGGTCTTTTTTTCTCGTTTGTTTCGATGTGTGTGATTTGACCGTCGCTTAGATGGATCACACGATCTGCCATGTCGGCGATTTCGGCGTTGTGGGTGATGAGGACGGTTGCTGTGCCCATGTCGCGATTGATTTGCTCCAGGGCTTCTAAGACGACGATGCCGGTTTTTAAATCGAGTGCGCCGGTGGGTTCGTCGCAAAGTAGGACGGCAGGGCGTTTTGCGATGGCGCGGGCGATGGCGACCCGCTGCTGCTCTCCCCCTGAAAGCTGGGCGGGAAAGTGGTCGAGTCGATCACTTAAATCCACAATGGCAAGGGCTTCTTCGGGGGGCATGGGATCTTTGGCAATTTCGGTGACGACGGCCACATTTTCTCTGGCGGTGAGGCTTGGAATCAGGTTGTAAAACTGAAAGACAAAACCGATGTGATCCCGTCGAAATTGTGTTAACGCCTGATCTCCCGCCTTTGTCAGATCCTGCCCGTGGTAGGTGACATGACCGCCGCTGGCGGTATCCAATCCACCCAATATATTCAGTAGTGTCGATTTGCCGCTGCCGGAGGCCCCGAGCAGGACGACGAGTTCTCCGGCATAAAGATTCAGGTCAATGCTGCGCAGGGCACGCACCTTGACCTCTCCCATGTCGTAGGTTTTGCTTAGACCTTGTGCCTGGAAAACGATTTCCTGCGGGGCTGCGTCGGAGTCGTGTTGCGTCTTTATTTCATCCATCTCCGACATCATGGCTCCCCTTGATTAGAGAATCAACAGTGCTTTGTGAGGCTTAGAGACGGTTTTGAACGACTTCTGCCAGGGCATTGATGAAGTGGGGAATGGTATTGGGTGAGTCTGTTCGGCGGAGTGTCATGCCTTTGGATGCGGCCATGCCTTTGTAGAGGATGTCGATGTCGTAGAGAATTTCGACATGGTCGGAGACAAAGCCGATGGGGACGACGAGCAGATTGGAAGCACCTTCATTTGCAAGCTGATCAATGACATCATCTATTTCCGGTTCGAGCCACTTGCCAGGTCGGAATCCACGGCTCTGATAGGCGAATTGCCAACGCTTTCCTTCAGGTCCGAGTTCGAGCTTTTTAACAATGAGGGCGACGGTGGCCGCAACTTCTCCGGGGTAGGGATCACCGTCGGCCAAAACGTGAGCTGGCAGAGAGTGCGCTGTAAAAATGATTTGAACAGTCTTCCGTTCTGCTTCTGGATATTGGGCCAGGCTGTGTGCAATGCGTGCGACAAAAGCAGCAATCAAGTGTGTTTGATCATGCCATGACTTTACAAATTGTACGGGAAGATTACTTCCATTTTCTGCAAGGGCTCGCTTGAGTGTTTCATTGTAGACATCGACAGAGAGCTTTGAATATTGCGGAGCCAGGCTGATAGCAATCACCTGGGCGGGTTGATCCAGCAACATCTCTTTGACTGTTTCATGAATAAAGGGATGCCAGTGACGCATACCGATATACACCTTAAAGTGCTTTTTGTCTTGCGTTTCCGAAGACTCAAGTTGATTCAGACGGGTTTCCAGAGCGGCAGCCTGCTGTTTGGTGATTTGAAGCAGGGGCGATTTTCCACCGACGAGACGATAGCGCTCAATAATCTGCTCAAGAATCTCCTGAGAAAGTGGACGCCCTTTCATGATGTGTTGTAGGTAGGGCGCAACATCATCAAGCGATTCCGGCGCACCGTGGGCCATCAGAAAAACAGCAATTTTTTGCATTGAGAAAACACCCTCTGTTCACGAAAATTAAGCGCGGGAGTATAGCCTTAACATCCGGGTTTCCGCAAATACAGAAAGCCCAGTGCTATTTTCCCCGTCAGGGGGCATATCTCCACACTTTTATGCAGGTGGCTCCCTTATAAGTCACGCAAACACAGAAAGATGCGGCATCATCCTTGCTCATTAAGGGGGATACAGTATCGCATGTGATCACGCATTTAAGGGGAGGATAGTGCCATGAAAGGGACGGTGATAAAACAGTTCAAAAAAATGGTTTTTGTGGTGCTTTGTTTTGCGGTTTTGGGGAGCTTGTCCCGACCGCTTCCAGTGACCTTTGCCAATGTAAACCCGGACATTTTACAGGCTGCCTTGAATGATAATCTGAAGGCGGAAACGGTGCTGCAAAATGAGATTCGGGCGCGCTATCGGCTGATCTCGCGTCCAAATTCAGAATA
>CAZRYI010000358.1:0-2308 GCA_964604255.1 uncultured Nitrospirota bacterium | reverse complement strand
TGCGCATCGGGCAACGGTGTAGCGAAAAAAGGTAGGAGATCATCTTGAGCATTGCCATTAAATGTTCTGAATGTCATGAAGTCTGCCGCTACACATTAGCCGAAATTATTGGAAAAGAAACGGTTTTCTATCGCAGTCTTTCTACGAAGGAAACCGGACATGCTGTGATTCGCTGCAAAACCTGTGGCGAAAACTTCAAAATTGATAAAAAGAAAATCCCCAAGATTTTAGAAGGGTAGATCGTATGAATGACGACACTCTGATTGAAGGGGAATCCCTCACTAAGGAAGATGAATTCTGGTTAGAGCAGGGCAAAGACCTTGTTAAAAATTCCATTCCTGCCATAGAGGCTGCGGGCAAACAACTCATTACCCTTTTGACAACAATGAAGGGTATCTACCTCGCGGTCATTGTCTTTTCAAAAGATGCGCCACTTTGGTTGCAGATTGCCCTGGTTTTTCCGCTGATCATTTGGCTGATTGCCTTGCGAAGGGCTTTAAATATTTTTCAGACTCAAGCCCACAGCCTTCACTTAAACGAACCCGAAAAAATTAAAACAGTTATCTCGACCATCGCGGCGGATAAACAAAAACAACTCCACCATACCTATTGGCTCATCGTTCTGGGTTTTGTGTTCGCAATGTTTAATTTTGTGGTCTATTTCTCCTTGAAATAACTCTGCAACAACGTCCCTTTCCAGCATTATTTTTTCAGAACTCAATCTAGCAATTTTTTTGGAGGTGAAAATGAAGTCCGTTTCACTCAGTCTCAAAATCTCTCAAAATGAACAGGCTTATTCTGCCGAACTTACAGATGAAAAAGGAAAAGTCCTGGCTCAAAATGATTTTGAATACAAGCTGGATGCAATCACCCTCTTTAGCGAGTTAGCGCAATTTGAACCGGGCAAGGGCGACCCGCTGGCGCGGAACCGGCAAATGCGCGTCTTTGGAGAAAAGCTGTATCAAAAGGTTTTTTCTGAAAAAATGCACACTGGCCTGGTTACATCAAAACAAGGCTGTGACTGGCTCCGGCTGGTGCTTCGCATTGATGATGCCGCAAATACTTTGAGTCAAATCCCTTGGGAATTTTTGCACGATGGCGAAGGCTTTTTGGTCGCGGACGAAAAAATGTCTTTTTATCGCTGTCCTCAAAACACTGTTTCTCAGACTTTGAATCCCATCCCAAACAAACTCCGCATCTTGTGTCTGGTGTCGAGTCCGCTTGACTTGAAAGACAGTGAACGCCTGCAAATTGAAGTTGAGCAGGAGCGATTGCTGCAATCCCTCAATCTGGCAATGGCGAGCGGCAATATTGAAATTGATTTTGAGGATGAGGCGACACTTGAAAACCTGGAAGAGCTTTTTGACGAAGGCAACTACCACATTCTGCATTACAGTGGTCATGGGGTCTTTTCACCAAATAGCGGCGGCAAACTCATTTTTGAGGATGAAAGCGGCCACAAATGCCCTGTCGGTTTGAAACAGTTGGAGCCGGTTTTAAAAAAAGGCATCGCAAAGGGTTTGCGCCTGGTCTTTCTTTCCGGCTGCCAAACGGCGAAAACACAAGGCCATGAAGCCTTTCGTGATTTGGCTCGGCCATTGCTGCAATGGGCCTTGCCCTCTGTTATTGCCATGCAATACAGCATTACGGATGCCTCAGGGATTTTACTTGCCGAAAAATTTTATCGTGCCATTGCCAAAGGGGAAGACCTTGATCAGGCCCTGACCCGCGCCCGCCGCAGTTTACAGATTGCAGAAAATGTCCATATGCAAGGCGACTTTGCCACGCCCGTTTTATTCACCGACCAGCCCGATTGCCTGGCACGGCAAGGCGGGAGGCCCATCCTCAATATGGGGGCGTTGCCTGAGATTAAAATCGATCTTTGGTCGCAAGTGAGCTTGCAGCAATTGGGTGTGGGTTTTGTAGGTCGGCGGAAAGAACTCCGCCTGATCAAAGCACTTTTTTTTAGGCAGCAGGTTCGGGCAATTATTTTGCACGGCATTGGCGGCATCGGAAAAACAGTGATCGCTACACAGGCCGCGCGCCGTTTGCGCCGTTCTTTTCAGGGCGTTTATGCCTTTGATTGTGGTGCAGGTAGCCTTTCTGCTGATCAAATCGTGACTGAACTGCATCACTTCCTGAAGCAGAACGGCACTGGTGTGCTGCAAAATATTGCCCATGCGCCCCTCCCTGCCGAGCAAAAAGGGACGATGCTTGCACAAGTGTTGGAGCAAGTGCCGCTCCTGCTCATTTTTGACAATATGGAAACCTTGCTCGACAAAAAAAACAGGCAGTGTATTGATGCACC
>CAZRYI010000357.1:0-2317 GCA_964604255.1 uncultured Nitrospirota bacterium | reverse complement strand
ATTGTAGGGTGATTTGAACTTCGGCGGATGCAATGACGGGCAGTGTTGCATCGTTGAAATCATTGAGTCGGTCGAGATCGTAAAAAAGTGCTGCTTTGATTTGATAAAGCCCCGCACCACCTACCAGTGTTAAAGCCGTTTTTTCAGTCGTCCTGGCGCGAATGGCGGCTTTCACTGGAATAGCTCCCGGATTAAGACTCGGATCAACCGCGTAAATTACACGCGTTTCTATTTTTTGCCCCTCATCATTTCCCGGCCCCATCACACTGACAACCAAAATAACCGCCCTGCGGCCATAACCCGTTGGCAGGGAATGGCCTGCGCCGATGTTTGTGACGCCGACAACAATCTGCCTTGCATCGCTCTGATCCTGTTGAATCGAAAGCGTCGCCGCCTTTTTCAGCATGGGGATGGAATGCCCCCCGGCAAAAATGTGTTTTCCAATGGAGCGTTTTGGTCGATCCGTAAAAATATTTGAAAGTAACCGGACTGTCGGTGGCATGTGGCAGCTCTGGCAAGTTCGCCCATCTTTCGGAGAAAAATCATTTTGCCACTCGGCAAAGGTTTGATATTCCGGGGCCATTTCATCGGCCTGGTGACAGGCGGCACACAGTTCCGCAGAACGATCACGCGCAAAGAGTGGGTCTTGTACCGTCGGGTGGGGCGATGACACATCGTGTTTTCCGTGAATACTGCCGTCGGCATCCATGTGGCAACTGACGCAGGTGATACCATCCACCCGATTTTTTTCGCGGAGCAAAGGTCTTTGTGGACTCGGGCCGGTCATTGAAAGAATGTACGAGGGTGCGTGGCAGCTACGACAGGCGTCCCGTTTATTTTCCGGCTGCTCAGCAATGGCGGCAACGGTAATCGGAGAAACATAGGACAAATGCATGGGCGTGGAATTGGCATAAAAATCTCTCTGCAAGTCGGGCAGGTGGATGAGATTGCCATCCGCATCGGGCCAGGGGCCGGTATGGAATTCGCCTCGAAACATCTCTTTATAAACACCTTTGTGACAGGCGCTGCACATGATGATGCCGGTGGCTTCTTTTTCAGGAAACATCGTCATGGCCTTTTTCACAATCACGTCAATTTGTGTGGTTTCGTCCTTTTTGATTTCAATGGAATCGGGGCCGAGAAAAGTGGAATGTCCCACGGCTTCGATCACAAGATCATACCTTCCCGGTAAAATCGCATCGAAACGAAAAGGCGAACCCGCTGGCATACGCGCTTCAAATTTTATTTTTTCAGCTTGTTTGATTTTGACTTTGTAAGTGATTGCACCCGCATCGGGGTCGAGCTGCACTCTTCCGATGAGCGATTGTGTAACTGTTGAGGGTTCACTGAGAGCAGGAAGGGGAATACTCAGCAGGCTGGCAAGTATTAAGAAAAAAGAAAAAAAGATAGCAGACCCTTTTGATTGCAAGTGATTCCCCCTCGAAAATGGCATGGTTATAAGTTGCACGGCGGCATTTTGTAACACAGCATCCGTTTTCTTTGCAATTGTTCTTTGCCGTATTTTAAAACGCGAAGCCAGACTGTTTCGGGTAGACTAAGAATGTGAGGAGGGACGTAATGCCTGTCTTACATTATGATGTTGTGATCATCGGCGGGGGCATTCATGGCGCGGGTGTCGCGCAGGCAGCGGCAGCAAAGGGTCACAGTGTGCTGGTGCTTGAGCAAACTGGCATTGGCTCTGGCACATCCAGTCGATCAAGCAAGTTGATTCATGGCGGTTTGCGCTATCTCGAAACCGCACAATTTTCTCTTGTGAAAGAATCGCTTCGTGAACGGGAATGGCTGATAAAAATCGCAGGCAAACTCGTTAAACGCGTCCCTTTTTATATCCCGATTTATAAAAATACTCAACGTAGCCGCCTGACAATTTCTCTGGGCCTGTCGCTCTATGCCCTGCTGGGGGGCCTTGCAGAGCCTTTCAAATTTAAAGTAATTTCCAAATCACACTGGCACAAACTGGATGGCATTGATACCGCAGGACTCAAGGCTGTTTATCAATATTGGGATGCACAAACAGATGATCAGGCCCTCACTCAGGCCGTGATGCGCTCTGCACAAAAACTGGGTGCAAGACTCTGCGTACCGGCCCAGTTCGAGTTGGCACATCGTACAAGTGAGGGTTTTGCGCTTTCTTATTTTTATGAGGGCAATCGGCAACATTGCAGCACCAACACCCTGGTCAATGCCGCCGGTCCCTGGGTGACACAGGTACTTGAGCGAATGACGCCGACTGTTTCGCCCATCGAAACAACTTTGGTGCAAGGGACTCACATTATTCTGGCTGGAGAAATGACAC
>CAZRYI010000356.1:0-2363 GCA_964604255.1 uncultured Nitrospirota bacterium | reverse complement strand
TTGAATCCGAATAAGCATTTGGAAGTGGTGGAAAAGGATGCGCGGCGTAGACGGCACGCATGGCCGCTTGATCGAAAAAACGATTTCCGGAACTTTCTTCAACTACAACAGACTCTTTATCGAGGTCGCCATTTTTTTTTATTTTGAAGCGAACGACCAGGCTGTCCTCTCCATAAGTGGTCTGCGTGGGTGCCCATTGCCATCGAATTTTACTGTCGATTCTTTGCAAATAACCCGGAAAAGCAAAGTGGGTACTGCCAGTTGATGCTCCTCCGCTTAAGCCAATGCGCCCGTCCTGGTCTGTTGTGCCCAGTGAAGCCGTTTCAGTCGGCTTGTTTTGATCTGCATGCCCTTCATCCGAACCAGAGGAGGAAAGGCCTTTTGTTTCGCTAGACTTGCTGTCTGTCCCAGGTCTTGCGGATGGTGTGGGTTTTGTCGCAGGTGGATCATTTTTTTTTGGGAAAATCTTTGAGTTGGTTGTCACAGGGGGGACAACAATTGATTTTCTCTCAATGTCGATCTTGGCTGTTCTTCTCTTTGGTGTGACGATCTTGTTTTGTTTTTTAGCTGTTGTTGACTTTGCCACTTTCATTGATTTGCTTTGTTTTTTCCACCATTCCTCCAAACGCTCAGGATCATCTTGAACCGCGACAGGTGCTTTTGTAGCGGGCTTTGGTGGTGCAGCGGGTGATTTTTTT
Source organism: uncultured Nitrospirota bacterium (assembly GCA_964604255.1). Taxonomy (GTDB): domain Bacteria; phylum Nitrospirota; class Nitrospiria; order SBBL01; family JAADHI01; genus JAJDBU01. The sequence goes on along the minus strand of CAZRYI010000356.1, from coordinate 1,665 downwards.
TGAGGTGCTGCCTTCGGCGAAGAAACCCGGGTTTTTACGGGAGCCGTCGTAGCCGCTTTTTTTTGTGGTTTAATTGATCGGCTTGTTTTCCCAGGAGAAGCGGAAGGTTTTTTTGAGGCACTGCGCGCTTTTTTTTGCGTGAGACGACTCGGAGAGGATTGACCCGATCCGGTGGTGATGAGATCGACCTGGAAACTCTGAAAAGTGGGTTTATTCAGTTTTGACAAGACCTGACTCAATATCACTAATGCAAAAAATAAGACATGCACAGCAGCGGATGCTGCCATTGTTTTTGAAAGTTTATCAGGTTGGCGTCTGGCGAGGATGCCGACCGGCCCCCACTCTGATCGCCTTACGGTCACTTAATTTTCCTTCTGAGTCAAATAATCTTCAAAGTGTCTGAGAGATGCAAAGACCACCCTAAAGGATGAACCCAGCTTTTTCCAAGAAAAAAATTAATCTTGGTCGATTATTTAGACAACACATTGCCGGATTGACGCGTTGCTTTGATTTCTGGATGCTGGTTGGGGGTGGGATAGCGAACTCGATTGATGGTAGATCGAAGACCCATTGTTCTTATTGTATGGAAAGTGGTTCCGTGACAATGCCGAGTTTAACAATACCTGCACGTTTAATGAGATCCATGACATGGACAACTGTACCGTAGGGGACGTCTCTGTCGGCACGAAGGTAGAGCGAAACATCGGGAGAAGTGTCTCTCAATAGGAGCAGTCTTTCCTCCAAACGTGCCAAACCGATCTCCTCTTTGCCTAAATGAACCGTCTGGTTTTTTTCAACCGTCAGTACGGTTCTCTCTGTTGCTTTAATATTATTTGTGGATGCTTTTGGCAGTTTAATGTCCATGCCTCTGTGGAGGAGTGGTGCAGTGATCATGAAGACGATGAGAAGCACTAACATCACATCCACAAGAGGGATGATGTTGATTTCTGATGCCAGTTCGCGGTGACCTACTGAGGACTTCATCTTTTTGTTAGCGCATTCCTTTTTCGGCGGAAACCCGGATCATTTTTTCCTCAACCAGGGTGACGACTTCTGATGAAAAAACTTCAAGTTGAACATGCATGTTTTTAATTTTGTGTATAAATAGATTGTATCCCACTGCAGCGGGAATGGCCACAAAGAGTCCAGCGGCCGTGTTAATGAGGGCTTCAGCCACACCCGGTGCAACTACGGCGATATTGGCAGAACCTTGTCGCCCAATTTCCTGAAAAGCGCCCATAATACCCCAGACGGTTCCCAGCAGCCCGATGAAGGGGGCGATATTTCCTATCGTCGCCAGCACATGTAGATAGCGTTCCTGGTGTGTCATTTCGTCTTGAACGGCCCCTTGCAGGGTGCGTTCTATAGATGAGAGCCGCATTGCATCAACAGATTTGATTGACGGCACATTACGGTCGTCAGAAAAGAAGGTGTCGATTTTCCCCAGGGCCGCTACCAAAATAAGTGCCAGAGATCCGCTATTTCGTTTCAAGGTTTTCACCTGGATATCTTCAAGGCCTTCGGCCCTTGAAAAGAGCGTCAAAAAACGGCGGTTTTCTGCACCGACACGACGAAAGCTCAAGGATTTATAAAGAATGATAGCCCATGACGAAATCGAGCCAAGCATCAGCACACCTAGAACAAGTTTTGCAATGAGGCCAGCCG
>CAZRYI010000355.1:0-2364 GCA_964604255.1 uncultured Nitrospirota bacterium | reverse complement strand
TCATCACTTTTTTGAATATAGAAAGACCAGACGGAATACCAAAGGAAGTCAGTACCTGAAAAAAAGAGCAGGGACTGATTATAGCTCGAAGGTGCGGCGCGGTAGGCTGAGAGCGATAGATTAAAAAGATGGCTGGAAGCAACCACACCGGCCGCACGAAAAGGTAGGATCGACTCCGAGTTAATGCCTTTTGCTGAGGCGAGACCGATAAAAAAGTTGTCATCCTTCTTTTTAAAGAACTCCATTTTCACGTCTTTTCCATCGCCCATTTTTGCCATATATTGGTGGCCAGATTCGTGAACAGCAATCTGAGTTAAAAAGGCAGCACTGCCTTGAAGAAAATCACCCAGACCCATCGCATAAGGTTTTGATACAAGCGTAAGCAGGAATACCAGCACTAAAAAAGCCACTCTAATTGTCTGACGACTTCTTTTTTTTAATGATAATACTTGTAACATTTCCAGATACCCCTTAAATATGTTCGATCCCTATGTCTATAGGCTAATGCTTAAGCAGGAAAAGAACAATCCCCTCAAAAGGGGGGGGGGGAAGCCCCATTTTTCTTTCATTTTAAGGTAATAAGGTATCAATAGTTGCATTTAATAAAGATTTAAAGAGAAAAAACTTCACTTCAGACTCAAGCGAACCTGATCTCGCCATCTGGAGAACAATGCGGGAACGATATTTTGAATAATCGTCGCTGCCGTGATTCTGGCATTTATTTGGCGAATGCCGAGTTTCTATTGTAGACTGACGGTGTTTTATATTGAACCGAAGTAATGTTATTTTGCGGAGACGGTAATTGGAACAGGATTTCAAATTGGACGCCTCTCACGAATTCAGAATGCCCCTGAACACAATAAAAAATATGCTAGAACAACTTCATAACGAAAAGACTGGCCCCCTTAACAAAATACAACGACAGCTACTAAACATTGCCAGAAACAACATCGGGCAATTATCAACTTTATTAAATGACCAACTTGAGGCATCTAAAATTGAGAAGAGTCGAACGCACTGCAATTTTGGAGAGGTGTTGATATCTGACCTCATCACAGAAAGTATTGACCACTTTCGAGTCCAGACAGCAAAAAAGGCCTTAAGTTTAGTCTCTGAATTTCCAGAAACACTCCAGACTACTTATGCTGACCCTGTGCAGGTGAAAGAAATTTTGTACTGCTTGATAGATAACGCTATCAAATTCACACCACAGGGTGGTCAGATTTCGATCTCAGGAAAAAAAATCGAAGAAATGCTGATGATTAGCGTTACAGATACTGGAATTGGAATTTCAGTAGACGACCAGCAATTTATTTTCGATCCATTTTTTCAGTCGGAGAATACAGCACAAGAAAATGGATCAGGGCTTTCACTGACAAAAAAGCAAGTGGAAGCGAATGGAGGAAAAATTGTCGTCGAAAGCGAGTTAGGAAAAGGAAGCTGTTTTTCTTTTACGCTACCCATTTTTACGCAGAAAGAGCAGGAAAAAATCACGCTGAGTACAACTTTCAGCCAGCTTTGTATGACTCCGACGATTTCTTTACTTGCGCTCGAATTAAACCCAGACGAAAGAATAAGGGAAGAAACCCTGTCGGAGCAAATGGGTGAACCCTGTTTTGAAGAACTCAAAAGCATTTTGAGAATACTGTTGCCCAGGGCCTCAGACCTACTAATTCCTCAGCCGAGCCTAGGCAGACTGATGATCATCTTAAATGGCACCTCAAAATCGGGAGCAGAGACCGTTAAGAATAAGCTTAAAATAGAACTTGCGCAAAATGAAAGACTGCGCCCGGCGCCCAAATTATTAGGCCCGGTCACTTGTCCAGAGGATGGAAACAAAGCAACGGACTTAATTTTACAATTGAATCAATTGTAAAATCGAAACGCTAATCCGTTTTTCATTTCTCCTTAAAAACCATTTCTAGTGGTTCAATTTTTTTAGAATAATCACTAAAAACAAAAAAAGCCCCATTCACTTTCGTGAACGGGGCTTTTTTAATTCCGGCGGCATCCTACTTTCCCATACCTTCGCGGGTATAGTATCATCGGCCCTAGAGGACTTAACTTCCGTGTTCGGTATGGAAACGGGTGTGGCCCCTCTGGTAAAGCCACCGAAAAACCTATAATGGGTATCAGAACTTTAAATCAACAAGTAGCAAGTAAACCAAATCTATCAGAAGCAAATAATGGTGTTCAAGCCTCACGGCCATTTAGTACGGGTCAGCTACAAGCCTCACGGCTCTTCCACACCCCGCCTATCTAACCTGTAGTCTACAGGAGGCCTTAAGTGCCTTACGGCAGGGAAATCTTATCAGAAGCAAATAATGGTGTTCAAGCCTCACGGCCATTTAGTACGGGTCAGCT
>CAZRYI010000354.1:0-2369 GCA_964604255.1 uncultured Nitrospirota bacterium | reverse complement strand
AGGCAGAGGTGACACTTCTGAATGATCTCGAAACAGGTGTCGAATCAATTAACATTCGTGTTCAAGGTGAAGCCAGAAAAAAGAGAGACTTATTAACCGTCGTTCGCTCAGAACTCGCTCATATGCACGAGCGTTCATTCCCGAATATGAAGGTCAACGAATTGATCCCCTGTTCTGGTCAAGTATGCTCTAAAGAGCTGGCACCCAAACTATTCAAGTTTCAAGAAGTAGAAGCCACAGTTAAAAATGGACGCTCAATTATCTATTGCACAATCTGCAACGAAGAGATCTCCATCCGCACTATGTTGGAAGGGATTATTGACCCACACCAGGATCGACAAACTCCTGATGTGAGTCAAGGTGAAGGGGATCACATCGTCAACATTTATAATAATGTGAAAAATGAAACAAAAATTAACATCAACATCAATATAAAAACTCAAACGATGGAATTTGCGGGATTACTTGAAAATCTCAAAGAAGATCTCTTAGACGAAATCGAAGACGAAAAATCAAAAACGAAGCTCGAAAAAGAAATTGGAAAAGTAGAGAAGGCCGTTTCTGAAATCGGAGCCGTCTCAAGCCCGGAAGAAGCCAAAACAAAATCCAGCGCACTAACGCGCATTAAAAAATTCGTCGAAAAATTACAAGACAGCTCCACCACCGCAGGCAAAACAATTGCCACCCTCGAAGATGGCCTGGGCTACGCCCAAGACCTAGCCGCCCTCTACAACAAAATCGGCCCCTGGGCCGGAATGCCAAAAATCCCCGATTTTTTGCTGAAGAAAAAAGAAGGCGCTTGATGACCCTCAGGGCCTTCTTCTCACAATATTCGTTTTCGTTATGTTTTGATTAACCGGTCATATTCGGCATGACCCCCAATCCAAAACCAAAGTAGGTCATCTCCTATTTCTACCGCTAAGGCTCAATAGTGGATTCCTGCGCGTATAGACCAGTAGCGCTTTATTTTCTTGAAATGCAACGAGGGATATTTTGGGTTTGTTTTGAGGGTTTCATAATTTCGATCAGCAACTTGTTTCACAGATGATGGTAGTGCCTCGTAAGCTGACCAAAACGATGGGCTGGCAAAGTGAATCACAACTTTTTCGTTTTTCCTGCTTTATGGTCAGCGATTGCTGCTTCAGCCAGGGCATCTAATTTCCCAGTCGAAACATCTTTTTCTATTTGTTCGTCCCACGCTTCGGAATCAAACTTGCTGTACCAGGAACGAAATTGCCTCAGCTGAGCTTCCGGCAACTGCGCCACAGCATTTTCAATTTCTTCTACAGTTTTTGCCATGCGATGTCTCCCATTTTTTCAAACCACAGCGATAGTTAAATCCACTCAATAAGGATAGTTGTAGTCATTAAGAACAAAGGACTACAACTGAAAATCTAGAGTCGAGTTTTGAAATATAAGTTCTAATCGGAATGTCGTAAATCTAAGATGGATATGGGGAGAGCTGTAAAATTTGCTGCGGAAACTTTGGTTTCAAAATCAATCTAAATCAAACAGGTCTTCTTTTTTAATGCTTCCGGGCGGAAGGACAAACAAATATCAAAATGGGTTTCTAATCTCTATGCCATCAATAACCTGATGATGTGATAAATCTTCTGATAATAGCGATGACGCCCCACCGGTTTTTGCCGCCTGAATAATCATGGCATCCCAAAATGAATACTTGTATCGCTTGTGCAGCCGGATTGCTTCGACGACGGAGTGACCATCATTGACAACGACATCCCACTTTAGAAAATCTCGAATAATTTCCTCAGTGGTCTCAAGATCCAGAGGCTTTGAAATCTTTTTTGTCACGACGACAAAAAACTCCTGAAGCACCTGGGTACTGAGTACTCCCAAACCGGAATGCCATAAGTCCAAAAGAATTGTGCGGGCGGTTTCGTGTTTTTTTTCTGCGGAACGGTCGTAGGCATAAACAAGGATATTCGTATCAACAAATACCCGATCACCTGTCATGAAGCGCTTCTCTTGAGAAAGCCAGTTGACCTTCTGTTCCGAGATCAAAACCTGTTGAAAGGCGTTTCAACTGTCTCATCTGTGCTGTTTTATAGCCACTTTCCTGCCGAACCTTTTCTTCAAGCGCTTCCTTCAACAATTGGCTTAATGATTCTTCTTTTTGCACCGCCAAAAGTTTTGCTTTTTTCAGTAGGGATTTCGGTAAGGAAAGGGTTACATTTTGTTTATTCATTGTATTGGCCCTGACTTCACAGTTACATCACATAAATATGTGTAACACATTTTTACGGATAGATCAATGAACCTGAACAATTAGGACTCAGCACGCTTTTCCCTTTAAATCAAACAGGTTTTCTTTTTTAATTCTTCCAGGAAGACTTTTTCATTTTCGG
>CAZRYI010000353.1:0-2377 GCA_964604255.1 uncultured Nitrospirota bacterium | reverse complement strand
GAAAACATGATCTCCCATCGCGCCTCCCTCAAAAAAAATAAACGGATTGTCTTAAAAATCGGAAGCAGCGTCATCGCCTCCCCTGACAAAGGACTTAACGAAGCACGGCTTTCCCAAATTGCCGGAGAAGTAGCGGCGCTTCGTGAAGCAGGGCATGAACTGCTCATCGTTTCATCCGGTTCAGTCCTTTGTGGTAGAGAATTATTAGGGCTAAGCGGCCCGCCAAAAACCATCCCGATGAAACAAGCGGCAGCAGCGGTGGGTCAAAGCCGACTGATGTGGGCCTATGAACGCCAGTTTGAACCCTTTGGAATCAAGGTCGCCCAGATCCTTTTGACTCATGACGGCATTGCAGATCGCAAACGTTTTATCAATGCCCGAAATACCCTGCTCACGCTCTTAGCACATCAAATTTTGCCGATTATCAATGAGAACGACACTGTCACCGTTGACGAAATTAAAATGGGCGATAATGACAACCTTGCAGCCCAAGTGGCCCACCTTGTTGATGCCTCTCTCCTGATTGTTTTTTCAGATGTTGATGGCCTCTACGAAGCAGATCCAGGGAAAAACCCTACAGCAAAGCGCCTGTCCCTGGTCGAAGCGATCACTGAACAAATCGAAGAAATGGCTGTCGGCAGTTCTAGCGGTTCCGGTGGTACCGGCGGCATGACAACAAAAATAAAGATGGCGCGCGACGTCGCTAACTATGGTGTGAGCACTTTGATTCTAAACGGCACAATTCCCGGACTAATCAAAAAAGCCTTCGACGGCAGCGACGTCGGCACCCTCTTTTTGCCACAAGCAAATCGCCGTTCCTCCAGAAAACATTGGATTGCCTCCTCGCTGAAAACCAAGGGCAGGCTCACCCTCGACGAAGGTGCTGTGACTGCCCTCACGTCAAAGGGCCGCTCCCTCCTGCCTTCCGGCGTTACCGCAATTTGGGGCACCTTTGAAACCGGTGATGCAGTTTGCTGTATGTCGCCCATCGGACGGGAAATTGCGCGTGGCTTGACGAACTATAGTGCTTCTGAGATGATGAAAATCAAGGGCCGTCGGTCCACTGAAATCGAGGCTTTGTTAGGGTATAAAGGGGCCGATGAGGTCGTGCATCGCGACAATCTGGTGATATTTAAATGACATTATTTGATGAAATAAAGAAGGAAGCAGCGGCAACAAAACAGGCCGCTCATAGCTTGGCAAAACTGCCTGCCTCCGTAAAAAACAGGGCCCTCCTGGCGATGGCCGATGCCCTGGAATCACAGTCTCGCTATCTGAGCGAAGAAAATCTTAAAGATCTCGAAGCTGGAAAAATCAAGGGACTGACCGAGCCGCTTCTGGAACGTCTAACACTCAGCCCCAAGCGAATTACTGCGATGGCTGAAGGTTTGCGGCAAGTGGCTTCTCTACCTGATCCTGTGGGAGAAATCCTCGGCATGGAACGGCTCGAAAATGGTTTACAAGTCGGTCAGATGCGGACACCCATTGGTGTCATCGGCATCATTTACGAATCCCGACCTAATGTCACTGCCGATGTCACCGGACTTTGCATCAAGTCAGGCAATGGTGTGATTTTACGGGGCGGCTCGGAAGCCATCCATTCAAACACGGCCATTGCCGAAGTATTGGAAGTCGCTGGTACTGCCGCCGGATTACCGCCTCACAGCTTGAACCTGATCAAAACAACAGATCGTCAGGCAATCTATGAACTGCTCAAAATGGAAGACATGATCGACGTCATCATTCCGCGCGGCGGCGAAGGTCTCATCAAAGTTGTTGTTGAACATGCCAAAATGCCCGTCTTAAAACACGACAAGGGGGTTTGCCATACCTACGTTGATGAAAGTGCCGATTTGGCAATGGCAGAAGCAATCTGCCTCAACGCAAAAGCCCAGCGGCCCTCCGTCTGCAATGCAATGGAAACCCTCTTAGTCCATCAGACCATCGCCCCCCATTTTTTACTCGGTTTCGCAAAAGCATTTCAAAAGGCCGGTGGACAGGTTTTAGGGTGTGATAAAACGCTTGCTTTCCTAAAAGGCACAATTGAAGCCGTCTCAGCCGCAAATGAATCGGATTGGCAGGCCGAATATCTCGACCTAAGACTCGCAATCAAAGTCGTCGATTCAATGGACAGTGCAATGGCCCATATTGCGAATTACGGTTCCCAGCATAGTGAAGCCATCATCACCCGCGACCACCCACGCGCCATGCGTTTTGTGAACGAGGTCGATGCCTCTGCCGTCTTCATCAACAGCTCAACCCGATTCAACGATGGCTTCCAACTGGGCTTAGGTGCCGAAATGGGCATCTCAACCAGCCGTATTCACGCCCGTGGCCCAATGGGCCTCAATGCCCTCTGCTGCACAAAATTCATTAT
>CAZRYI010000352.1:0-2387 GCA_964604255.1 uncultured Nitrospirota bacterium | reverse complement strand
GCTTCTTCCCGATTGATATTGATATCCACAAAGTTGCCACCCACGACGCGTTCACTATAAACACTGAGTGTGCCGGGGACTTTCTTTAAAACGGTTTCAAGCCGCTTGCCAATCCTTGCCAGAACATCTAAATCTTCCCCAGCGACTTTAATGCCGACGGGGGTTTTGATGCCGGTGGAAAGCATGTCGATCCGGGTTTTAATCGGCATGGTCCAGGCATTTGAAATGCCGGGGATGTTTAAAGCGGCGTCCATTTCCTCAACCAGTTTTTCCATCGTCATGCCTTCGCGCCATTCGGAGGGAGGTTTTAAGGTAATGAGGGTTTCGACCATGTTCAAAGGGGCGGGGTCGGTGGCCGTCTCGGCACGGCCTGCCTTACCTAAAACATGATGCACTTCAGGAAAGGTTTTAATAATACGATCCGTCTGCTGGAGGATTTCCTTGATTTTTGTGATGGAAACACCCGGCAGTGTTGAGGGCATGTACAGAATATCGCCTTCGTTCAAGGGAGGCATAAACTCCGAACCCAGTTTTTCTAAGGGAATAATCGTGACTCCTACGACCAGGATCGCCAGAATAATGACACTCACTTTAAAACGAAGTACCGTTTTGAGCAGCGGGCGGTAGCAAAACAGCAAGACACGCACGACGGGGTTTTTTTCTTCCGAAATAATGCGGCCCCGGATGAGATAGCCCATCAAGACCGGTACGAGGGTGATGGAAAGAAAGGCCGATGCAGCCATGGCATAGGTTTTGGTAAAAGCCAGAGGGGCAAAAAGCCGTCCTTCTTGTGCCTGTAGGGTAAAAACGGGCATAAAAGAAACGGTGATGATCAGCAGGGAAAAGAACAGCGCCGGGCCGACTTCTTTTGCCGCTTCGGCAATGGCTTGCCAACGGTCTGTGATCTTCCCCCGCTCCAAATGTTTGTGGGCGTTTTCAATCATCACAATCGCCCCGTCCAGCATGGCCCCGATGGCAATAGCGATCCCGCTCAGGGACATGATATTGGCGTTAATGCCTTGAAGATACATCAAAGAAAAAGCAATCAGAATGGCAACGGGCAGCACCAGGACAGCAACAAGGGCTGAACGGAAATGCAGCAGAAAAACGACACAGACAATGGCGACGACGATGATTTCTTCCAGGAGTTTTTCTTCGAGCGTTTCAATGGCCCTTTCAATGAGGCTGGAGCGGTCATAGACGGGGACAATCTCTACACCTTCCGGTAAACCCTCTTTAAGGGTTTCAAGACGTGCTTTGACATTATTGATCACTTCCAAGGCATTTTCGCCGAAACGCATGACGACAATGCCACTGACCACATCTCCCTCTCCATTAAAATCAAGCAGTCCCCGACGAATTTCAGGGCCAATATGGATGTGGGCCACATCTTTTAACAGAATCGGTGTCCCTTTATGATCGACACCGATGGGAATGGTTTTGAGATCATCAACCCCTTTGATATAACCGATGCCACGAACCATATATTCGGTCTCGGCCATCTCAAGCAGTCTGCCCCCGACATCGTTGTTACTCCGGCGAATGGCCTCCGTAACCTTTTTGAGCGGGATCTTATAGGAAAGCAGTTTATTCGGATCCAGTGTGACCTGATACTGCTTCACAAAACCCCCGATGCTGGCGACTTCGGAGACACCCGGTACGGTTTGCAATTCATAACGCAGGTACCAATCCTGAATACTGCGAAGCTCGGCCAGATCATGTTTTCCGGTTTTATCCACTAAGATATATTGGTAGACCCAGCCTACCCCGGTTGCATCGGGTCCCAGTTTTGGGGTGACATTGTCAGGGAGGCGGTCGGAGACAAAATTGAGATATTCCAGCACTCGGCTTCGTGCCCAATACATATCCGTGCCATCGTCAAAGATGATGTAAACAAACGACACGCCAAAAAAGGAGTAGCCTCGAACGAGTTTGGCGTAGGGTACGGATAACATGGCCGTGGTGAGGCTATAGGTCACTTGATCTTCGACGACCTGGGGATCCTGCCCCGGGTAGTCGGTTTGGATAATCACCTGAACATCTGAGAGATCTGGAATGGCATCCAGGGGGGTGTTTTTGAGCATGATCCCCCCGCCGATCAAAATAAGCACCGTAAAAAAGAGAATCAAGAAACGGTTATTGATCGAGCCATCTATGATTTTGCGAATCATAATCCGTCTCCCATCTCCATACTGTCCATTTTATTTGAGCTTCCTTCTTTTGTGGTGTTTTGCGAAGTCGGTTTTTCTTTTTTCTCAGGTTCTTGCATCTTACCGACGGCTTCATTAAGACGACTTTCAGAATCAATAAGAAACTGGGCTGAGGTGACCACTGTTTCTCCAGAACGCAGTCCTTCAATGATTTGACTGAGGTTGTCTGCCTCAATT
>CAZRYI010000351.1:0-2415 GCA_964604255.1 uncultured Nitrospirota bacterium | reverse complement strand
ACTTTGGAGGAGACAATGCTGAAAGTTACAGACATCGCCTTTACCGGTTACTCGGTGACTGACCTCACTGCTGCACGACATTTTTATGAAGATATTTTGGGCCTTAGGGCAAACACCTGCATGGAAGAAGAAGGCAAAGCCTGGATCGAATATGAGTTACCTTCCGGCACTTTAACCATTACCAATATGGTGCCGGACTGGAAAGCTTCAACAAGCGGGCCTTCAATCGCCCTGGAAGTAGAAGACATGGCCTCTGCACTGACAACGCTCAAAGAAAAGGGTGTTTCGATCATGTTAGAAAATTTTGACAGCCCGGTTTGCACCACAAGTGTCATTCTCGACCCAGACAAGAACGCCATCATGTTGCACGAAAAAAAGACCTGCCACCCGGATCTTGCGGAGGGGAAAGCTTCCTGCTGCTCCGACCACGCCGAAAAATAAAGTAGCCTTTCTTTACGAGATGAACTCGAAAAAAATTATGAATGACATCCTACACATCACAAGCGGTGACTCCGCAGGAAGTCTTCTTGCGGAGTCGGGCCTTCCAGGGGAAGTGTTTGTTTGGCACGACATTTTATACGATGGCCCACGGAAACCAGGATGGCCGGATACTGAAACCCTGGAAGCGCGTGCAGACTTCCTTGAAGAGACGACTGGTGGGGGCCTGAAGAAAGACTTTATTTTAAGTACGCTCAAGGCCCAGTACCAAAAACTGCGGGATCTTAAAGCCGATACCCAAATTGTGTTGTGGTTCGATGCCTGTGTGTTTGATCAGTCGATGCTGGCCCACGTATTGTGCTGTTTGCGTCCCCATAACAGGCAAAAAGTTGAACTACTTTGCATCAACGACTTTCCTGGAATCGAACGCTTTAATGGACTGGGACAGCTTTTGCCCGCTCAGTTGGCTGGCTTATATGGGCAACGCCAAGTCCTTAGCGAGGCGCAATTTCAGTTTGCCGCGATTGTAGACAAGGCCTTTGCCACTCAGGATCTAAACCTGCTTGCAGAATTATCACACAAGCTCGATGCTCCTCTTCCCTGGATTCCCGATGCGGTCAGGCGATGGCTTCAGGAACAGCCTGACCCAAAAACCGGACTCGGCCGACTTGAATCTTTTGCAATGGATGCAATCCATGCCGGTTGTGAGACAGCCGGCGAAATTTTTTCTAAGGTCGCGGCAGCCGACAGGCCTCCACAATATTGGGGAGATATTACCTTGTGGGCCAAGATCAATGCCCTGGCGGATCACAATCCCCCACTTGTTCAAATAAAAGGACCCGCAGCACGACTGCCCCAATGGGGCGGTGCTGAAGATTTGAAGGCTTTTAGGATCAGAGCATATTCAAATTGATCAGATCGATTCCGTCAATCTCGTTCTGATTCAAAACATTCTCGATATTTTCAGCGTGCCATCAAGCACATCGCCCTCTCCCCCTAAAAAACCTCAGCAAAAATGTGATGAAATTGTGACCTTCTCGCGATGGCGTCGTGAAATCTCCTTTGTATGCTTCTCCTGTATCAAACCAATAAAACCTTTCATCGAGGAGAAAACCATGAAAAAATGGATCATTGCTGTATTTGCCACCTTGCTGTTCACGATGCCTGCGATGGCGAAAAAAATAGAAGTCTCAGTCACAAATCTCACAAATGGTATTTACTTTACGCCCTTGCTGCTCGCAACTCATCCGCACAATACACATTTATTTGAAAGCAGTATGATCGCATCTGACAATCTACAAATGATGGCCGAAGGGGGCGATACTTCTGGACTCTCCGAAGATTTGGAAGCGGTCAATGCGAACATTGTCAATGCCCCCGGGTTGCTTGGGCCGGGAGAGAGTATGACGGCAATTTTACGCAGGCGGCATCACAATACACATCTGTCCATCGTTGGCATGTTACTGCCGAGCAACGACGGTTTTGTTGGATTAAATGCCTTGAAAATTCCCCGTGCCAAGGGAATCTATCGCTATTTTTTAAAGGCCTATGACGCTGGAACAGAAGCAAATGATGAGATCATCAATGGTGGCGGTGCCCCCGGCACACCCGGTATTCCGGCAGATCCGGGAGGCAATAGTGGCACGGGCGGCACAGGAATGATTAGCACAGAAAACAATACCTCAGTTCATATTCATCGTGGCATCATCGGAGATAATGATCTGTCTGGCGGTGGGAGTGACCTGACGAGCACTGTACATCGCTGGCTCAACCCGGTTGCCTTGCTTGTGATCAGGGTCAAGTAGGGCATTTCTGAGTCTATTTCTGTCTTCCTCTCTCTCCGCTTTATCGCGGAGGGAGAGGAGCTGAAGAGAATCAATCGTCATTTGCCGCAAGCGAAAGAATTTAGATAGAATCCAAAAATGCGAAAAATACTGGTTGTTGAAGATAACGAAGACATTGCCAAACTCGTCGCCC
>CAZRYI010000350.1:0-2419 GCA_964604255.1 uncultured Nitrospirota bacterium | reverse complement strand
CGGTAAAATTTTGCCCCTCGAATCACTTCAATTTGAAGTTTGCTTTGTTTGTCCACTCGCACAAGTTCCAGCAGGGAAGCCTGAGGAATCGCAAAAGGTTCTCCGCCGGAAGTCACCATGAGGGCCGGAATAATCGCCAGGGTCAGCGGAATTTTAATCCGCATGTGTGTCCCTTCTCCAAGTCGCGTGGACATGTCGATGACACCACCAATCTTTTCGATATTGGTCTTCACCACATCCATACCGACACCCCGACCGGAAACATTGGTGACTTTTTTTGCCGTTGAAAGTCCGGGGTGAAAGATGAGTCGAACGGCCTCCCGCTCGGACATACGGCCTGACACTTCGGAAGTGATCACACCGTTTTCAACCGCTTTTTCTTTCACTCGCTCAACATCAATCCCGGCGCCGTCGTCAGAAATTTCAATATTGATTTGTCCGCCCTCGTGAAAGGCTTTGAGCAAGAGGCGGCCTTTTAAAGGTTTTCCATGCGCCTCTCTCAAATCCGGCATTTCAATGCCATGATCAGCAGCATTTCTCACAATGTGCGTCATGGGATCTTTAATCGCTTCGAGCAGGGTCCGATCTAATTCTGTTTCGGCGCCATCCATCACCAGTTCAATGTCTTTGCCGTTTGAGCGGGCCAGATCACGCACAACCCGTGGAAACTTTTCCCAGACATTTCGAATCGGCTGCATCCTGGTTTTCATCACTGTGTCTTGCAATTCTGTTGTAATGAGGTTCAATTGTTGAATAGTGCCGCTGCTTGAACCGCTTCCACTACTCTGATCCTGCTCACGCACCTGCTGAAGCAATTGGTTTCTTGCCAGCACCAATTCACCCACCATGTTGATCAATTTATCCAGCAGTTTGACATCGACCCGAATGGACGATTCGGCCAATGACGGCCCTTTTGTTTTAGTTTTTTTCTTTGTTGTCTGCGCTTTCGCCGGGGCGGCCTTGTTTGGCGTTTTTTCAACCAGAACCGGCTCGGCGATTTTGTCTTCCTGAGCGGCTTCCGGCATGGCTTCCGGTGATGCTACTTTTTCTTCATCAGCAGCAGATTTCGGCTCTTTGTCACTCGTCGCCTCTGTTTTTTTCGGAGCGGGTGAAGCCGCCCCTGTGCCGCCGCTTGCGAGAAATTCGTCTAATACTGTTCGCACACCGTCATAATTTTTATCCGGTTCTTTTCCAGAAGATTCGATCTCTTCTAAGATATCTTTGATATGGTCAACCGCATCCAGCAGGACGGTAATACCCGTCTCTGTAATCGGGAAGTCTTTATCCCGCATCGCGGAGAGAATGTTCTCTGCCCCGTGGGCAACATTTTCCAATTTTGGCAGCCCCAAAAAACCGCAGGTGCCTTTAATGGTATGAATGGTTCTGAAGATGGATCCGATTAACGCCTCATCATTTGGATCGGCTTCAAGCGCAACAAATTCCTGATCAAGACGACCGACTCCCTCGCCGCACTCCACCAGGAATTCTTGTAAAATGCTCTCTTCTTCGTCCATTTGATCCTCCTCATCGACCTAAAAAATGCTTTCGTCGAATATTCCTGTACTGAAAACATCTCCCTGAACAATATAATTATAGCTTCTTTTTCAGATCCTGCTGGCAGGGGCCTCTTGAAATATCTGTCATCATTTGCCTTCAATTGATGAGGCCCCGTCAGGTTGGCTGAGTTCATAAACCACATGCACCTCATTGCCCTTATTTTTGTAAACCAGCTCTTTTGCCAAACCCTTGACCAGTCCAATGCCTCGTCCTGAAGGCCCAACGATATCGCCCAGCTCTTTTCTCAGAAATGTCTGAAAATCAAAACCATCTCCGCTGTCCTTTATTTCCAGGAAAAGTTTGTCTCCCTTGGCTTCCGAAATCCGTTCAATACGGATATCAACGGAAACACCTTCAAGCACCGAAAGACGCTTGGCACGTTTTTCCAGATAGATCCTAAATCCTTCTGATAATGTTTTTAGATTCGAGTCGAGGCCCAAAAGACCATGATCTACAGCATTGTTATAGAGTTCTGAAAGAATGAGATAGAGCCGTTGACTGTGTTGTTCACTGACGCCGATCTGTCGGAGCCAGGTCAATAAAATCGGGAGGATATTTTCTTTTCTGATTTCTTCGGCATCCAGAGAGATATCAATTTTCCATTGCCCCAGAGAAGATGATTTACGACGTTCCGGCCCGACTTGTTTTAAGATCGACTTTTCAAGTTGGAGCGGGCAGCGAATACTCAACAAAGAGATATCGTCTTCTCCCGCCTCTCCGCCTAAATGTTTGGTCACAGAATGTTTTAATTTCTCAAAACGTTCTAATGGAGCCGTTTCCGAGAGAATTTTCCTGACCCGTTCTTCCTCAAACATGCTACCCATTTCATTTCTGGCTTCGATCAGACCGTCAGAAAAAAGAA
>CAZRYI010000349.1:0-2427 GCA_964604255.1 uncultured Nitrospirota bacterium | reverse complement strand
TGGTATTAAGTACCGGAGAGACCCTCGAAAAACCCTGGTATAAAAAATGGTGGGTCTGGACAATTGCGTTGGTTCTTGTCGGTGGAGGCATTGCAGCAGGAAGTGGTGGTGGCGGTGGAGACAGTGCCGGAGCACCAACCGGCTCGGTAGCGTTTTCGGGCACGGCCCCGTGAGGGAAGGAGTAAATAGATTAATATGAAATTATTACGTAAACCTACAACGAAAACAGACTCCAGGACTGGAAACGACGCATTTTCCCTGAAGAATCGCCTTTATCCTGTTGCAGTGCTTCTGTCCTTGTTTCTTCTTTATGGATGCGGGAAAACCTCCAACCAACCGTCAAGTGGATCCGGCTCCATTGCGGCAAATGGCGAGTTTTCAAGTTCCCTGCCACAACAACTGCAAAAACATCGAGCAGGTTTGAGCGCAGAAGTACATATCAACAAAGATGACGGTACGGTTAGCCGAACAGAGCCGCTTTTTATAGATCCTGAAACTCACCAATTGAGTGGAAAAGTCAGTGGACTCCCCTTGGGAGCCTATACTTTCACAATCCACTACACCCTGGGGGGTGCCCTGGTTGCAATACAAATAACAGCAGGTGTGGTAAGTGACAATGATTCAACCCCAATCGCTTTTGACGCACTCACTTTTCCAGATGACGACAACGACGGTTTTATAAACCTGGCCGAGATAGAGAGCGGCTTTGATCCGACATCGGCAGACTCAAGGCCTCTCGTAGAGATTCCGAGATTTTCAGCAAATTATGTCATCACCGATGTCACTGTCTCCTCTCCGTCTGAAAGAGGAACTTCGTCGAGTGTCAATTATTCTGTCAATTCAGGCTTATAACCAATAAAAACCATGTAAGGAGAGAAATATGAAACGGTCTATTAAATTACTGGTGGTAACACAAATTATCTTTTCCCTCGCCCAAACGATGGCATGGGGAACGAGCATCCCGCTAATGATTCCCCATCGGGGCACAGTGAATGTCGATGGCATTCCATTTAACGGGCCAGGCCTATTCAAATTTGCAATTATCAATGGACATACCGACTGCAATCCAGACACGCTGGGGCCAGAATGTGTGACTTTCTGGTCAAATGACAATAGCTCATCTCAAGGAAGTGCGCCTGATAATGCCATTAAGATTGACGTCAGCGCTGGGAATTTTTCCATCAAACTTGGAGACAGTTCTTTACTCAATACTGATGAAGCGACACCCATGCCACAAGTTTTGTCCACAGTATTTGATGCAAGCGAGACCTACCTTCGTGTGTGGTTTGATGACGGTGTCAACGGCTTACAAGTTTTGTCTCCCGACCGCCAGTTGTTAAGCGTTCCCTATGCTTATAAAGCAGAGAAAGTTGCTTCAATCTTCAGTAGGGATACAAGCAATGTGATCGATCAGGTTTTTACAGGGGTTGAGCAGCAGAATATTCTGCTGGGGACAACAACCGGTACTCCGACAGGGTTAACACTGGAAATCGATACAAGCGGCTTAGCAGCTACAAGGCTGCTGATTTTTTTTAATGCCGAGTGTACGGTTGGCGCACCAAATAACAACACGTGGCTGAATATTAGCATCCTGGTTGACGGTGCAGGTATTAGCCCCTCCAACAACGACAATGCCTTCTGCACATCCAGAGGGGATAGCTCAATTTCAAATGGCTGGGTAAGTGCCAGCACCAATGGTGCGACGACAGTCACACCGGGACCTCATAGCATTCAAGTCAATGGACAATTGAGTAGTAATGCTAGTGCAACCGACCAGTGGCGCATTGATGACCTTTCTCTCATTGTGATTGGCATCGGAGAATAAGACCGGTACTTTGGAGGATGGAGGGGAAAGCTCACGGAGAAGGCAAATCTTTCGTTTCATTTATCTAATCTCCTGACTTTACACAAAGTGCTCTCGCTGACAACCTTTTGGCAAAGGTTACTCAAAAAAGCCGACGTGTGTTTTTTCGGGTCATTATTTCTATCCTTCTGAGATATCGACGCTGCTTCTTTATCACCGGAAAATTTCCTCCGCCCTTAGCCTAATCAAACAATCTTACTAGTTTACGGCAGAACGTACGTTTTCTAGCTTGATTAAATGCCAGAGTCATGTCATTTCTATGCCAAGAAAATTTTAGCTTGAAAATATGTGTTGTGCCACATCGACTTCCATCCTGAGTTCATCATCTCGCAAGTCCTTAGGTCTGGTTCAAACCGACGTAAATCGGATGATTTCGGGCTGTCTATATTAAAATGAGGTAATTGTAAAAATGAAACCAACAAAAAGCAGGGCCACGCTGCTCTTCCTTGTCTCCTTCTATGTATTTTTGCTGCTTCCCCTCACTCCCCTATGGGCCCAAGGTTTAGACTTTCCTGCCGATGCCGATCTCTTCGCTCCGGTCATTCAACATGAGCCTCCCACGC
>CAZRYI010000348.1:0-2427 GCA_964604255.1 uncultured Nitrospirota bacterium | reverse complement strand
TTGAGCAATACCAGAAAGGTGAAGTCCGGGAAAGAAAACTAGAAGATGTCTAGGCATCTCGCCTGGACTGAGGCTGCTTGGTCCGACTATGTTTTTTGGCAGACTCAGGACAAAAAAACATTGAAACGCATTAATAAATTGATCAATGATTTGATGCGAACCCCCTTTGAAGGCATCGGCAAACCGGAATCCTTAAAAGAAAATTTATCCGGCTTCTGGTCTCGCAGAATCGACGAAACACACCGGCTGGTCTATGCGGTTTCAGATCGCCATATCACCCTGATCGCGTGCAGATATCACTATGGAGACAAGGCTTAAAGAAAACATCAACAAAATGTGCGTCTTCAATTCCTTGCTTTTCTCTCTCTTCAAAGCGTAGTATCCCCCAACTTATGCCAATCACTTTCAAATCACTCGATATTCCAGAAGTCGTCCTCAAAGGGATAGACAAACTCGGTTTTACTGCCTGCACGGCCATTCAGGAAAAAACCCTTCCAATTACACTTTCCGGGGCCGATGTCGCCGGTCAGGCCCAGACAGGTACGGGAAAAACCGCTGCTTTTCTCATCTCCACTTTCTCACGCTTGATCAAAAAACCGGTTCCCGATGCAAAACGATCATCGCCCCGCGCCATCGTGATTGCACCGACAAGGGAGTTGGTTGTGCAGATTCAGGAAGAAGCCAAAGCAATTGGCTATGCCTGTGATTTCAATATTCAGGCCGTTTATGGCGGCATCGACTATGAAAAACAGCGCACGGAACTGAGTGAAGGTGTTGATATTTTGATTGGCACCCCCGGTCGTTTGATCGATTATTTCAAGCAAAAAGTCTATGACCTCAAACGCACGGAAATCCTCGTGATCGACGAAGCGGATCGCATGTTCGACATGGGTTTTATTGCTGACTTGCGCTACCTGATGCGGCGTTTACCACCTTATGAAAAAAGGCAGTCGATGTTGTTTTCGGCGACCCTGTCTTTTCGAGTGATGGAACTGGCTTACGAACACATGAACAATCCGGTGAAGGTTGCTGTCACACCGGAGCGGGTCACAGCAGACAAAGTCGAACAAACACTTTTTCATGTCGAGCGCTCTAGAAAGTTAGCAATGTTGCTCGGCTTGCTTAAAAGAGAAAGCTGGGATCGTGCTTTAATCTTTGTGAATACCAAGTATCAGGGCGAAAACCTGGCCAGGCGCTTGACAGAACAGGGCCATCCGGCAAAAGCCATTACCGGAGATGTGCCGCAGAAAAAGCGGATGAAAGTGCTGGAGCAGTTCAAAGGTAAGCAGGTTGCAATTCTGGTCGCGACGGATGTCGCCTCACGAGGTTTGCATATTGACGGCGTCGATATTGTCTTCAACTACGATTTTCCTCAGGATCGTGAGGCCTATGTGCATCGCATTGGTCGAACGGCCCGGGCAGGTGCATGCGGAAAGGCCTTCAGCCTCGCAGACGAAGAATATGTGTTGACGCTTGAAGAAGTCGAAACCTACATCGGCCAGAAGATTCCGGTCGAATGGCCGGAAGAAGAGCTTTACATTAAACCGAAGTACGTACCACGCCCACCTGAAGACCCGAACAAACACAAACACCCGCGCTCTCGTAACACCGCGCAGAAAAAACCGCCTCGCGGTCCCCGCATGAAAACCGGAAAACCCAGAAACCCTTAAAGTTGTTCTAGTTCGTCCCTGAGCACTGAAGCGCTTCAGCCGGATTGAGCAGGCAAAACTACCGAAGCATTTGAAGTCGTTGACGGGTTTGTTTTGCCCGGAAGGAAGTCTTTCTTGAGGCGGCAATTGCCAGGCGGAGCTTTTTTTCCTCGCTGAAGGTGATGGCCTTTTGTGCCATGTCGCGTGTCCCCCGAATCGAAGCAATCAGCTTTTTCTTTTTCTTCTTCAATACAGAGGCTTTGCTGGTTTCAATGGCTTCAAGCAGTATTTCACTCCGTTCAATCACCTTCGTGCCGTATTCGATGATTTCTCCCATATGCCCTTCTGAGCCATGCGACACCATGTCTTGCGCACTTTTGTAAATTTGATTGGCAAGATGGCGAATGGAGCGGAGCGGATCTTTCGGTGCCGAAGATTGATCCTGAGCCTGAGCAGGCTGGGAAAGCAGTAAAACAAGGAAAAAAACAGGCAGAACAAAAAGTACGGGGAACTTTCGTTGATCTCGCATCATCGCCCTCAAAAGGAGGTCAAGCTAACACGGTCTTGATCTTCAGATCAACGAAATCGACTGCTTAAGAAAGGTCTATTAACGTGTCGTTTTTAGAGAGGCCAGCACTCTTGTGCATTCGGCTTTTGCCACCGGGTAGATATCGACTGCCTGGTCTGTGCGGCCTGTTTTACCTGCCACTTCCATTTGTTTCGCTAAATCAGACAAACGCATTGCACCAGGCTGGGCACTGACGGATTTTAGGGCATG
>CAZRYI010000347.1:0-2429 GCA_964604255.1 uncultured Nitrospirota bacterium | reverse complement strand
ACAACGAGCCGACCTAAGAGAGCAGGAGGAAAGACCTTCAAGAGCGGTTCGCGCAAGCCTTTGGCAATCCCTTCGGGCTCAGGCATCAGGGCCGGGTCTTTACACATATTCATGATCAGGTCGGTGCCGACATTCGAGGTGAGAATGATCAGGGTATTTTTAAAATCGATCATCCGGCCCTCGCCGTCCTCCATGCGACCCTTATCAAAAACCTGAAAAAATATTTCGTGAACGTCAGGATGGGCCTTTTCGACTTCATCAAGCAAAACCACGCTGTAGGGCTTACGCCGGACGGCCTCGGTCAGCACACCGCCTTCGCCATAACCAACATATCCGGGAGGTGCGCCTTTCAGAGTCGAGACGGTGTGGGCTTCCTGAAATTCGCTCATGTTAATGGTGATGACGTTCTCTTCACCGCCATAGAGAGACTCGGCTAAAGTTAGCGCCGACTCCGTTTTTCCAACACCACTGGGCCCGCAAAGCATGAAGACACCAATCGGTTTATTCGGGTTGTCCAGACTGGCTCTGGAGGTCTGTATGCGTTTGGCAATCATTTCCAAGGCATGGTTCTGACCCATGACCCGCTGTGCCATGGTATCGGCAAGATTCAAGACCGTTTCAATTTCGTTCTTCACCATACGGCCCACCGGAATACCTGTCCAATCGCCGACCACTGAGGCAATTGCTTGAGCATCAACACTCGGGAGAATCAAGGGTGCCTCTCCTTGTAATACATCCAATTCAGTTTGAAGTACCTTCAATTGATCAAGCAGGGCCTCGCGTTTTTCTTCTGTCGGTTCATCCGTACTCTCGTCAGTCTGAATGGTTTCATCCGCCGCTTCTTCAAGCTCAGTCTCCGTCCCCTCGACTTTGTTGTGATCGCCACGCAACTTGCTTCGAAGACCAAGAATTTTTTCGACCAGGGTATTTTCTTCATCCCAGCGTGCTTCCAATCCTTTCAGACGCAGCTGTTCTGCTTCTTTTTTTTCTGTATTGATTGCCTTTCGCTGAGAGGTATCCATCCCAACAGCTTCTTCTCGCCCGATAATCGCAAGTTCGGTTTCTAAAGCCTCAATTCTACGCCGACTGTCATCCACTTCCGCCGGGACAGCATGTTGACTAATCGCCACCCTTGCGCAAGCAGTATCCAGCAGGCTGACGGATTTATCCGGGAGCTGACGCGCGGGAATGTAACGGTGTGAGAGTTTGACGGCAGCCTCCAAGGCTTCATCTAATACCTGTACTTTGTGATGTTTTTCCAATGTCGAGGCCATGCCGCGCATCATCAAGATTGCTTTTTCTTCCGAGGGTTCGTCCACTTGAACGACCTGAAATCTTCGGGTCAGTGCCGGATCTTTTTCAATATATTTTTTATACTCAGCCCAGGTGGTCGCTGCAACCGTACGCAAAGTGCCGCGCGCCAGTGCCGGTTTCAAGAGATTGGCCGCATCGCCTGTTCCTGCTGCTCCCCCCGCACCAACCAGGGTGTGCGCTTCGTCAATAAAAAGAATAATCGGCTTGGCTGATGACTGAACTTCTTCAATCACCTGTTTCAATCGATTTTCAAATTCACCCTTCATGCTCGCCCCTGCCTGTAACAAACCGACATCCAGTGTGCGAAGCGTGACATCTTTAAGCGGCGGCGGTACATCGCCTGAGGCGATCCTGAGTGCAAAACCCTCTACGACGGCAGTTTTTCCGACGCCCGCCTCTCCAGTGAGAATGGGATTGTTTTGACGACGACGCATGAGGATATCAACAATTTGGCGAATCTCTTCATCTCGTCCGACAATCGGGTCAATTTCTCCATTTTTTGCCTTTTCGGTTAAATCGACCGAAAATTGTTTGAGTGCTTCCTGCTTTCCCATCTGAGCCGGTGGCATCGCGCCACTCGCCTCTCCGGGAACAGCCCCTCCACCCGTCTGGAATCCATCATTTGCCTGCATGGCTTCTTCGGGAGATCCCCCGACGACTTCGTTAAATCGTTCTGCGAGGGTTTCGTATTTCACCTGATCAAATTCCTTGGAAATACTCAATAGTGCATGGCGAAGGGAAGGGGTTTTGAGAATACCCACGATGAGGTGTCCGGTACGCACTTGTGACTCCCCAAACATGAGTGAACCATAGACCCAGCCTCGTTCCACCGCCTCTTCTACGTGGGAAGAGAGATCGGAAATGGAGGTGGAGCCTCTCGGCAGACGATCAAGCGCAGCGGTGAAATCTTTCGCCAAACGGGAAGGGTTGATATTAAATTGTTTGATAATACGATGCAGATCCGAATCGGGTAGTTGAAGAATTTGGTTAAACCAATGGATCAGCTCAACATAAGGATTACCGCGCATCTTGCAAAAGACGGTAGCGCTTTCAATCGCCTGATAAGCGAGACGGTTTAATTTTCCAAAAAGTGCAACGCGACTGATTTCCGGCAT
>CAZRYI010000346.1:0-2435 GCA_964604255.1 uncultured Nitrospirota bacterium | reverse complement strand
AATCAGACCACTTCAAATGCGGTGGTCATGGCAGAAACCATGAATGCCATGATTTCTAAACTGGCCGCCTCAAGTGAGGAAATTGGCAAGGTGGTCAAAGTCATCACAACGATTGCCGGACAAACCAATCTACTTGCGCTGAATGCCACGATTGAGGCGGCACGCGCCGGTGATGCCGGAAAGGGCTTTGCAGTCGTTGCCAACGAGGTCAAAGAGTTAGCAAAGGGAACCGCCAAGGCAACTGACGAAATTCGGGAACAAATTACGTCAATCCAATCCAATACCAATGATGCCGTCACCGCAATTGGAGAAATCACACAAATCATTAAGAAAAACAACGAAATTGCTATTTCAATTGCGGGTGCCGTCGAGCAGCAATCCGCAACAACAGACGATATCAGCCACAACATGGCC
This sequence comes from uncultured Nitrospirota bacterium, assembly GCA_964604255.1. GTDB lineage: Bacteria > Nitrospirota > Nitrospiria > SBBL01 > JAADHI01 > JAJDBU01. The sequence goes on along the minus strand of CAZRYI010000346.1, from coordinate 2,021 downwards.
GGTGCGGCAAGAGGTATTGCAGAGGTCACACAAAGCATTGAAGCCATCATTACGGCAGCCGAAGGCACCAGCACGGGAGTCTCTCATATCATGGAGGCCTCTGAAGACCTTTCAAAAATGTCAGAACAACTTGCAGGTCTGGTCAGAAAAGAGGGCTGAAGGCTTAACAGGTAATTTAAGGAAGCGCTAATTCATGCCTCAAATCGATAGTCTTTTTAAACTTCTTAAAGAAAAGGGCGGATCAGACCTCCACCTTTCTCCAGATAATCCCCCGCTCATGCGGGCCGCTGGAGACCTCACGCCGGTTCTTCAAAAAATACTAACCCACGATCAGATCAAGTCCCTGCTCTACGGCATGATGTCGGAGCAACAAATTAAGCAGTTTGAAGGGACGCACGATATCGACTTTGCTTATGAGATTTTATCTTTAGAAGCCCGTTTCCGAGCCAATGTATTCTATGGACGACTGGGTATTTCCGCCGTCTTTCGACTGATTCCAACAAAAATTCTCTCTGTCGAAGACCTGGGATTGCCAGCAGCGGTACTCCGGTTTTGCAGGTTAAAAAAAGGTTTGGTGCTGGTGACTGGACCCACGGGAAGCGGAAAATCAACCACCCTTGCGGCCTTGGTTGACTACATCAACAAAACCCAAAAAGAACATATTTTAACCGTTGAAGACCCGATTGAATTTGTCCATCAAAGCCGGGGTTGCCTGGTCAATCAGCGGGAAGTCGGGCGTCATACACGCTCTTTTGCTTCCGCATTAAAAGCGGCGTTGCGAGAAGATCCCGATATTATTTTAGTGGGGGAAATGCGCGACTTGGAAACCATTGAACTGGCCATCACTGCGGCGGAAACCGGTCATCTGGTCTATGGCACCCTGCATACCAGTTCTGCGGCAAAGACGGTTGATCGTATCATCAATGTCTTTCCAACCAATCAACAGGAACAGATTCGTGCCATGCTTTCCGAGTCCCTAAAAGGCGTGATTGCGCAACAGCTATTAAAAACACTCGACGGCAAACGAGTCGCCGCTCTGGAAATTCTTTATGTGACACATGCCGTATCCAACCTGATCCGGGACGGAAAAACCTTTCAAATCCCCTCAGTCATCCAAACGGGGAAACGGGAAGGAATGCAGCAGATGGATCAGGCCCTTCAGGAACTGGTTGCCGCAAAGCGGGTTTCTGTTGAAGAAGCTCACAAATACGCAGTGAACAAAGAAAGGTTTCCACTACCGAAACCGGGAGGCGCTTAGGAAATGAGCCAGCACCATCGAATCGAAAAAAATGTAAGGCAGGTGGCCTTCCATCTCTCTAACGGGGAGAAAATTGAGGGTGAAGCTTTTCTTAGTAAATACGGTGCTCATCATTCAGGGCCTCAGAATGTGGGAGACCTGCTAAGAGAAACCGATCTGTTTTTTCCGGTCAGAACGGAAAAAGGCATTATTTTGGTCAACATGGCCCAACTTGTTCACGCAAAGGTTGCCTGTAAAGAAGAGGAAGATGAATTGATGCGACTGGGCACGGCAAGCCAAAGCATTTCGGTGAATACCATTCTCAGCGAGCCGATTGACGGAGATATCTGTATTAACCTTCGTGAAGGTTTTGAGCGCGTCAAAGACTACGTTAATGAAACCAACGAAAATTTTCTCAGACTTTTCCAAGCCGAAACCATTATTTACATCAATCAAAAATTCATCGTGTCCATTCGAGATTCACTATAGTTTTTGAAAACCGATCCTAATTTCCTGAAAAATTCGCGCCTAAAAACTTTCCGGACAAGCTGAGAAAAACATACAAGGTTCGCCTGTCTTTATCTTCAGCTTCAGGATTCATAAAGGTCACCACCCATTCCGGCCCCTTTTTATAAGTCTTTTGTCCTATTTTATCAGGTTCAAGCGAGGCCCAGGACTCCGGTAATTTCCCATTTTTGGTGATGCTTTTCACCACAGCCATTGCTTTTTCTCCTGCGGCGCTCTCTGAAATGGGTTCAGTCGGCTCTTGACCGTGGTCGTGCCC
>CAZRYI010000345.1:0-2455 GCA_964604255.1 uncultured Nitrospirota bacterium | reverse complement strand
TCATGAATTACATTTTGGGTGGCGGTGGTTTTTCCTCTCGAATGATGAATGATGTTCGAGACAACAAAGGCCTGGTCTATTCGATCTATTCTTATTTTTCATCCAGGAAATTTCCGGGGGCTTTTGCGGTTGCCTTCCAGACCAAAAGCAGTTCTGCAAATGAAGCGATTGAGGCGGTATTAAAAGAAATCAATCAAATCCGCAATGCCGCAGTCACGGAAGAAGAGCTGGACGAAGCAAAAGCCTATCTCAGCGGGGTTTTTCCCTTAAAAATTGATACAGGGAAAAAGCTGGCCGCGCTTTTGGCAGAGATTGCCTTTCATGATTTGGGTCTGGACTATTTTGAAAATTATCAAACGCAGATCAAACAGGTTAGTCGTGAAGATGTTTTTCGCGTCGCCTTGAAATATCTTCACCCTGAGCGCTACACCCTGGTCGTCGTCGGCAATCATGAAAAGATCGCCCTCAAAAAACCTGCACCCAAAAAGCCTGTAAATAAAAAGCCTGAAACGAGTACAAACACAACACAGCCACCTGTGATCAAAGCACCCCCAACAAACTGATGTACGGCAACTTTATTTCCTTAATAAAAGAGACTTCCCCTACCCGACTGCCCTTTTCCTGCCGATTTTTATTACTGCTTTTGCCTGTTTTGGCCCTGTTTGTTGTGGATGGCAAATCGCTTTTTGCCGCAACCTGGCAGGCTGACTTTACCATCAGGGTCAGTTCACCCAGGACACAGACCATCTTTTTCAGTGGCAAATTTTATCAATCAGGTGCGAAGGTGCGCATCGAACCGAAAAACTCGGATGAGATTGATTTATTTGATTTTGAAGCAAAAATCGGCTTTCGTATTTTCCCGAAAGACCGGATCTATTTCACCTCGCCCCTCTCAGCCATAAAAATCATCAAGGCGATTAAAGAGGGCTGGATTACGGCGCCCCTCCCCTACCTGGAATCAAAGGTACTGCTCTGGACGGGAGACATTAAAGGAAAGGCGGGACGGCTTTATTTTGTTATTTTGAGCCTGAACAATCAAAAATCGTATGTGCTGCGCTGGCTCACGGATGATGCCGATGAACTGCCGCTCAGAATCATTTATCCCGGCCCGGCAAATGAAACCATCATTGTCGATTATGAACCCCTACTTTCAGAGCACTTTTCTGATAATCATTTTACCCCTCCCACGGATTATTTAAGCCTCAATCCTTTTTGAGGAAGCACTGATTAACAAGCAAGTTTTGGCGAAAATAAGGGAGCGGGGTTTATCAAGAGGGCTTCGATCTCTTTTTCTGGAATGGCGGGGCGATAGAGAAAACCCTGTACATTGTCGCAGCCAATCTCCTGAAGAAACTGACGTTGTGCCTCTGTCTCGACGCCTTCGGCCGTCACTTTAATCCCCATTTCATGTGCCATCAATACAATCGCTTTTGTGATGGCACGGTTGTGTGTGTTTTCAGGGAGATTCATAACAAAAGAACGGTCAATTTTTAGAATATCAACAGGCAGGGTTGCCAGATAACTGAGTGAGGAATACCCGGTTCCGAAGTCATCAATTGAAACGGTGAATCCACACTTCCTCAGGCGATTGAGGTGGCGAATCACTAAGTCCATATTTTTGATGATGGCGCTCTCGGTAATCTCAACGCCAATGTGTCGGGGATCTATTTCAAAATCCTCTGTAATCCCTCTTAAATATCGACAAATGTTAAACCGCTCGAAATCAACCGCTGAAATATTGACCGAAATATGTGGTGGTACTTTGAGAGACAGCTTATTTAATCTTTTTAAAAAGAGGCAGGTTTTTTTGATCATCAGCTTGTCAATCTCGACGACCAGCCCCTTTTCTTCGGCCAGTAGAATAAATTCGGAGGCTGGCACCATGAGTCCTTCCTGGTGAGACCAACGGGCCAATGCTTCCATGCCGACGATCTCTTGCTTTTCCAGCGAAATGATGGGTTGAAAATAAGGTGCGATGTCGTCTTGTGCCAGCGCCTTTTTAAAGGCTTTTTCCAGGGCAGCTCGCTTTTGGATGTGCTCATTCAGAGATTGCGTGAAGAACTGATATCCATTTTTTCCCAGTCCCTTCGAGTGGTACATCGCGATATCAGCATTTTTTAAAAGACTTTCTACGTTCACTCCGTTGCTAGGATAAGAAGCGATGCCCACGCTGACAGAGGGATAGATGGTCTCATTCGTTAGATGTTTAAAGGGTTTGGAAAGCTGGGTGACCACCCGGTCTGCGATCAAGGCCGCCTCCTGTTCACTATTGATTTTTTCTAAGATGATTGTAAACTCGTCTCCGCCCAAACGAGAAACGGTGTCTTCCGCGCGGGAGCATTTAATCAAGCGGTTTGCCACCTCTTGAAGTAGAAAATCCCCGACGTCATGTCCTTGAATATCGTTGACGGTTTTAAAATTATCGAGATCAATATAAAGCAGAGCGACGATACTG
>CAZRYI010000344.1:0-2472 GCA_964604255.1 uncultured Nitrospirota bacterium | reverse complement strand
TGGGGAACTCTGATTAAGGTTTCAGAAGTATTTTGCCAAAAAAAGATCGTGACTGCATTTTTTCCTGAGCCGCCCTCGCCTCTGAAAGCGGAAAAACAGCATCAATTACGGGTGAAAGCCTCCCCTCACCGACCAGCGCTGCCACTTGAAGTAATTCGGCTCGAGTGCCCATCTTTGCACCCATCAGGGTTAGTTCACGTGAAAAAAGGTAGCGCAGGTCTAATTCAGTTGTCGGGCCTGTTGTCGCGCCACAGGTAATCAAACGACCCTGTATTGCAAGCGAGCGCAGGCTCTTTGAAAAGGTGGCTGGCCCGACGTGTTCAAAAACAACATCGACGCCGCGTCCGGCGGTGAGCCTTGCAACGACTTTAGAAAAATCATCTTCATTATGGTCAATGAGCACATCCGCACCCATTCGACGAGCCAGCTCAAGTTTTTCTGGGCCACGCGCTGTCGCAAAAACCCTGGCACCTGCCAATTTGCCAATCTGAATCGCAGCACTGCCGACGCCGCTGCCTCCCGCCAAGACAAGCAGATCCTCTCCCGGACGAAGTGCCGCCCTGGAAATCAGCATATGCCAGGCCGTTAAAAAAGTCAGAGGAAAGGCCGCAGCGGCCTCAAAAGAAAGACCTTTGGGCATTGGCAATACATTGCGCGCAGGCACTTTGATGAACTCAGCGTATCCGCCATCCGATCCCGCACCAATAATTTGATAGCTTTCACAAAGGTGATCCGACCCGGAAAGGCATTTTTCGCAACGAAAACAAGACAGGCCCGGCGCAATAAAAACACGGTCTCCAATAGCACGTTCCGAAACCTGCTCCCCTACTGATGCAATCACACCGGAAACATCACAGCCGGGAATGTGGGGCAATTGCAGCGGATAGGCAGGAATGCCTTTTGCGATCCAGAGGTCCAGATGATTGAGCGCACAGGCTTCAACACGAACAAGTACCTCATCCAGCCCCGAAGTGGGTTTAGGTGCATCTTCGTAGCGTAACAATTCCGGGCCGCCAAAATGGTGAAAACGCACCGCTTTCATTATTTCGGTATGAATTGTCGGACTGCTCACTGACTGATATCCAGGTCTGAAAAGTTCAGAGATCGCCCGTTTAATGAAGCATCATTTGATAAGGCCAGATAAAGTAGCGCCTCTGCGACTTTTTCAGGGTCTTTTATCGTATTCGGATCTTCCTTTGTATAAGCCGCAGCGCGCATTCGCGTTCGTGTTGCTTCGGGATTAAGGGTGATGACACAAAGCCCGAAATCAGCCACTTCATCTGCAAGGGTCTGCATCATGCCTTCCAAAGCAAATTTCGATACGGCGTAAGCACCCCAGCGCGCACGCCCCTTCCGGCCCACGGAAGAGGACAAGGAAAGAATCTTCCCTTCACGGCGAGGGATCATTGATCGCACAACAGACTGGGTCACAAAAAAAGTCCCATTCAGATTGATCCGAATGACCTCCTGCCAGGCTTCGTTTGCATAAGTCGCAATGGTGTTTGATGGGCCGAGCACACCGGCGTTATTGATTAAAAGGTCGATCTGCCCCCACTTTGAGAGGATTTGATTCACCATGCGGAAGACCTCCCGTTGGGAAGCAATGTCCACCTGAAAGGGCATCAGTTCAGCATTGGACGATACCGATTTTTCTAAGGCAAGTTCCTTCGTGAGGGAAAGCAGCTCCGCTTCCGTTCTGGCACAAAAAGCAACCTTGGCTCCGGCTTTAAAAAATCGGCACACGGCGGCCCTGCCAATCCCTCTGCCACCCCCTGTAATTAAGACCACCTTGCCCTTCATTGCGACGCAGAATAGAGGAATAATTCAGACACTGCAATCCTGATTTTTCACTCTACCCTCCGCTTGACACAATATTATATCTAGCTTATAAAACTGTCCATTATCCGGCACAGGCCTCTTGAATGATGATAAAATTGATGTTCCACTGTAAGCTCTTCAGGCGTAGAAAACGGAGAAAGACGCGTTTTATGCGAGCACTATACCTTGTCTCTTTCGCCTTATTTTTCTTCTCAGCCTCTTTTTCAATTGCAAAAGTCCCCACTGATTTTTGCACCGCAATCAAAAAAATCATTCATAGCGGCAGGGTTGATTTTAAACCCATTCACGGCAAACTGGATCTTGTGTCAGAAGAATATTTTGGAAAACTGACGCCTTCTGGGCTAGAAAATTGCTTCGGCTGGCTAGACGGACAAGCCTATCACTGCCGAACCCCCGCCGGACTCAAGTCTGAGCAGGTCGAAAAAGTCTATGAAAGGTATAATAAAACCATCAGGCAATGCCTGCCACAAAGATGGGAACGCAGTGAAAGAGACGCCGGGCGTGCCAACGTCGGACGTATCATGCGCTATCATTCAGACAGCCATATTGTCAGTCTCCAAAGCAGCGAACGCAGCAAACGCCAGGGTTGGTATGTCGATTTTTATTTCAGGCGTTAACAAAGCGGACGCCACC
>CAZRYI010000343.1:0-2479 GCA_964604255.1 uncultured Nitrospirota bacterium | reverse complement strand
ATCACCCATAAAACGCTGCTAGAGACCGTCGCAGACCTCTCTAAGTTGCAAATGGGGGAGCGGCAACAAGCGCAACTCCGGTCTTTGGTTGAAAAAGAGGAAGCCCTGTTTAAGACCCTCAAAACCGACCCTCAAAATATTTCCATGGGAATTGGTGCCGCCACCGCTTTTGCAACACTCTCCGATTTGTCTCAATCGATTCTTTCTGAGAATCGTCGTCTGATTGGCCGTGAAATCGAACTGATGCAGATTCAGGCCGAAGAAACCCAGCGCAACCTTGTTTGGCAAGCAATGGCCGTCATCCCGATTACCATCATCCTGGTCATTGTTTTTGCCATTTTAATTGCACGACCAATTCGGCAGATTGATCAATCCATCCGCAAACTGGGCGACGGGGCTTTCTCCTCAGAGATTTCAATTTCCGGCCCGAGGGATTTGCAGTATCTTGGAAAAAGGCTGGACTGGCTGCGAACCCGTTTAATGGAGTTGGAGCAACAGAAAAGCCAGTTTTTAAGGCATGTGTCTCACGAGTTGAAAACCCCTTTAACGGCCATGCGCGCCGGAGTGGATCTCTTGATTGACGAAGTCTCAGGGGGGCTCAATCAAGAACAGAAAAAGGTCGTGCGAATTCTCAACCAGAAAAACATGCAATTACAAAAAATGATTGAAGATCTTTTGAATTTTAGCGTTATACTGGAACGACATTCAGCCATTTCCCTGGAATCAGTCGGCTTAAATCATATTGTCAAAAAGGTGGTGACTGACCACCATTTGGGGATGCGGGCGAGGGGAATCCACCTGGAACTTGCGCTGGAAGCTCAGACCATTTTGGGAGACGAAGATAAATTAATCGTGGTGGTTGACAACCTTGTTTCAAATGCCGTTAAGTTTACACCGCTTAATGGAAAGATTAAGATTATCCTGAATAAAACAGGCGACAAAATGATACTGGACGTCATTGATTCTGGCCCCGGCATTTATCCGGAGGAAAAGCTGAGGGTTTTTGATCCCTTTTATCAAGGTAAACATTCGACGGAAAAAAACGTCGAAGGTACCGGGATCGGCTTGTCCCTCGCTAAAGAATATGTCGTGGCCCATCATGGCATTATTGAAATTGTGGATCAGAAAAATGAAGGGGGGCATTTTCGGGTCACGCTCCCGATTCAATCCGTCCCAGGAGCAGAATGAATCCGCATTATAAAAATTTGATCTTGTTGTTGCTCAGTGGCGTGTTCCTGCTCGGCTGTCAGCCGAGCTGGAAGATCGACGGCATTCCTCCCCAAAATGACGTCGATGAAAAAAACGGTCTCGCGAGTCACTCAGAAATCGTGATGCTGTTGGGTTATTTCCGTTTTCTGGACTCTCTTTCAGCGGATGCCTTAGCACTGGAGCGAGAACGAACCAGAAAAACTCTGGCGAAGTTTCATGATCCCATCCATCGGCTTAGATTGGCGATGCTGCTAAGCCTGCCACTCAGTGATTCACAGAATTATAATCGCGCACTTGAACTACTCACGGAAAACCTGGAGCGACCCGTACCGCTTGATCCGACCCTGAGAGATTTTTCACTGTTTTTGTCGGCCTCCATTCGACAATTTAAAAAACAGGATGAACGCTACCGAGACTTAGAAAAAACCTTGTCAGAAAAACTGGGTGCCGAGCAAAAGCAGGGCGGAGTGCTGGCTCGAAAAATAAAAAAACTCGAAGGTCGGTACAAGTCACTTTCTCAAGAACTGAAAGACGAAAAGATGCGTAGAAAAAAACTACAGAAGATGATTGACGGCCTTAAAATAATCGAAAAAAACATTATCATACGAGATAATAACTAATCAGATGATACATCCGAAACAAAGAATATTACTGGTCGATGACGATAGAGACCTACTGGGTTTGCTGAGCCTGAGACTGAATGCCTCCGGTTATGAGATTGCAACCGCTGAAAGCGGAGAACAGGCCCTGGCAGACCTTGCCATGTTTCGTCCGCAGTTGGTCATCACTGACTTGCAAATGGGTGAGATGGACGGCATGGTTTTGTCTAAAGAAATCTATCGACGCCACCCTGCTCTGCCAATCATTATTCTGACTGCCCACGGCACCATTCCCGAGGCCGTCACTGCTATCAAGGGCGGGGTCTTTAGTTTTTTGAGCAAACCCTTTGATACAAAAGTGCTCTTGGAACACATCGAAAAAGGATTGCGGCTCAGTGGACATACACAAGAAAAAGTGAAGCAGGATGAACCGACAGCATGGCGAAAAGCCATCATCTCTAAAAGTGTGATGATGGATGAGCTCTTGGCGCAGGCGCAGATGATTGCCGCCGGAGATGCCTCTGTTTTCATCCATGGCGAAACGGGTACAGGGAAAGAAGTGCTCGCCCGCGCCATCCATAATGCCAGCGTACGAAGCAATAAACCCTTTGTTGAAGTCAATTGCAGCGCCATCCCCGAAGCCCTGCTTGAGTCAGAATTATTCGGTTATC
>CAZRYI010000342.1:0-2480 GCA_964604255.1 uncultured Nitrospirota bacterium | reverse complement strand
GGATATGGAAAAAATCATGGGCCGCAAGCAGGATGATCAGAGGAAGCACGAGAGAGGTGAACAAACCCGTACCCCAGGCGAGTGCTGAAAATACCTTGGGAGGGCTGGCGTCATCCACATGGCGCGGAAACTTGGGTTCCTTGCGCGTCGCATCAATCACACCCGACGAACTTAAAAAGAGGGTGGCTTTAAAAAGACCGTGGGCGATGAAGTGAAAGATAGCCAGGGCAAAAGCACCGAGGCCACATTCCATAATCATGTAACCCATTTGGGCGATGGTGGAGTAACCGAGCATCTTTTTGACATCGGTAATCGTCAGCATGATCATGGCCCCAATAAGGGTTGTGATGGCACCGACCACAAAAGCCACATGAAGGCTAGTCGCAGAAAATCCATAGAGCGGTGCCAGGCGATTAAATAAAAATCCACCCGCATTGACTATCCCGGCATGCATTAAGGCCGACACGGGAGAGGGTGCATACATGGTGTCGGGCAGCCAGACGTGGAAGGGGAACTGAACCGACTTGCTCATCGCCCCGACAAAAATCAGGAGGGTAATGGCCGTGACTGCATCAATACTCAACAAACCTCCTGGCAAGAGAGGCAGCATCACCGGGCCTGCCGCAGCCCGTTCAAAGAGCAGGGAAAAATCAAAGGTGCCAAAAACAAGATAGGCCAGGATGACGCCGCCTAAAAAGAAGACATCGCCAATTCTCAGAATAATCAAGGCTTTGAATGCCGCTTGTGTACTCGGCACATGGCTGTCGTTGTAAGCAAGCAAGAGGTAGAGCAGCCAGCTTAATAATTGCCAAAAGACAAAGAGCATGAGTAGGTTTGGGCTGGAAACGAGTGCGAGCAGGGAAAAAGTAATGAGCGACAAAAGGGTGTAAAAGCGCGTAAACCCCTGTTCTTCTTGAAGATAGCGTGAGGCAAAGAGATGGATCACAATACTGACCGAGGTGACGAGCAACATCATCACCGCTGCTAATCGGTCGATGAAAAGCCCGAAGTGCAGGATGTTGTTTTCAGTAAAGGGTACGAGGTTGATTTGAATGGCAGGGCCGACACTGACTTGATAAAGTGCCAACAGCACGACGACAAACGCGACGATCTCCGCAATGAGACCGATTTTATAGACTTTTTCGCCCATGCCCTTCCCTAGGACGGGAATCAGGAGACCTGCAATAAGCGGGAGCAGGGGGATGAGAACAGAGATACCGTTGATAAAATCCTGGATGAGAGACCTTCCTTGCGTTAAAGGGCAGACATTGAAGCCAGTATTCTTTCGGGCGTATTTAACAATGAGAATGATGCTGAGGTCAACTCTGCTTCAAATAGGCCGGACAAGTTTACAGCTTGCAGGAAATCTCCTTGTTTTTTTGAGGGCAGATCGTTATGATACCCGCCGCATGATTTGACTTTAAGAAAGGTTCACTTGGAAATGAAGCAAGGGTCTCAGGAAAACACTTCGGAAGAAATTATCGACTACAAAGACCTTGCAGTGCTTTGGGCAGTCGGGATTCTTGTTTCACTACTTTTGTCACTTGGCGCATTTGTCTGGCACCCTGATTTATATGAAACCCTTCAAAGTACCAGTTTGGATGAAACAGAATCACGTGTGGAAAATAGCCAGAACCAAATGGTTGCAGATGCCCTGAATGGCGGGCAGATTGAGTACCACATTTCAATGAAAACAGCGGTGAAGTTAAAGCCGATCTACATTCGTCTTCCAGCTGACCTGCTGCGCCTACTGTTCTTTCCTACCGCTCCCATCGCCATCATCGGCTTGCTCATCCGAAAATCAATACGACAATCAAAACAACAGAACGCTTGAGAAACGTTGCCGAATAAGTTGTGCCACTATTTATTCAATACTTCCCGTAAATATATCATCTCTGATCAAGCTGCCGCCCCCTGGAAGAGTGAATGTTGTTTTAATTTCAATGGTCATCGAAGCAGTAGGGTCAGTGTCAGCGGGTTGAGCATCTTCGATTGCAAACGATCGACAATACCGGCCAAAAGACGAGTCAGGAAGGGTAATTGTTCCACCTCCACTTGTAATGGTTCCTTGAGAAGCGGTGATTGCAAGTGTACTCCCTCCCGTTGGTGCATTTGAATTTTCATCAGCAATACAAACCGTAAATATTACGGTTGTTCCATCGGCGATGAGAAAACCAGATGGCGGGTTTAAAACAACCTGTGATGGTGCATTTGTTATGAGCAATTTTGTTGCTCTCCAAAGAAGAGTATCCCCATCCCAAACCCCATTTCCACCGTCCAACTGGCCATTTCCATTGACGTCTATAAAGATGTCATCAGTCGTATCCAGGGTACCATCATCATCAAAATCAACATGTGGTTCACCCAAATCACATTTGGTGACTGGAAATGTATCGGTGGGTTCGCCGTCAAAGATACCATTTCCATTGTTATCAACAAAACATTCTTCACCTCGTGTCATCGCCAAAACCATTGACTGA
>CAZRYI010000341.1:0-2487 GCA_964604255.1 uncultured Nitrospirota bacterium | reverse complement strand
GCCAACAGATTGACTGCTTCTTTTTCATGTTTGTTATGAAGCACTTTCGATATGCTGTATTCCTTCAAGACAACAATATTCAGCTTTTGCATGAGCGGTTTAATTTGATTCCGGTACTCACGGTACAAGGCTTCATCGGTAATCTTGAGTACAAAGACAAGTTTAATCATCTCCTTATTTTCCCCCTTTGCAGATGAATATGGATAAAAAGCGAAGCAGATCATTATTAAAAAAATGGTGATTTTGTGAAACGACATGCATCAACCTCCTATTGTGAGGGTGCAACAAGTGCTTGGTAAGACTTGAGCATCTCCGGGTTGTCAATCGAGCCGTGGTGGGTGATTTGTTTCCAGTGTCCGTCGATCAATTGAAAAACACGGCTGGTACGTATTTTTAGATCAATTTGATTTGAGCCTTTGCAGGCCCGACCCGTCTCCCTGCCGGTAACAACGAACATTTTTTCCGAAGAAAGTAGATTGAAATCCTGAAACACGATCTCTACTTGGGTCGGCCCTTCAAAAATTTTCTGATACACCTCACGAATTTCAGGCCACCCGATTTTGATGCCGCCAAGGGGGTTCGCCATTATCACGTCATCTGATTTGGCCCAGACCACTTCCATCCCTTTCAAATCCCTAGAGCGAAAAGCCGCATAAAATGCGATGATCGCCTCAAGTTTTGCGTCTTGCATTGTTTCTTCTTTTCCTGTGATGATTTTCATCTTGCCATCCTCCTTTCGCAAATCAAGGATAGCGCCCTTTATTTATCTTGTAAAACGATTTATAGTGATAGGCGTGTTCGTAATTTATGATTTAATTGTTTTTAGGAGGCAGATAAAATGGAGCTGGCACTACTCAGGATCTTTAAAACCATTACCGAAGAGCAGTCGCTTTCTGCGGCGGCAGACCGCTTAAACTACGCGCAATCCAATATTTCTGCTCGCCTCAAAGTGCTTGAAACAGAACTGGATTGCAGCCTGTTTACGCGATCAAAAAGAGGAATGTTTTTGACTGAGTCGGGCGAAAAATTATTGCCTCATGCTGTCGAAATGCTGGAAAGAGAAGCCGAAATCCGCTCTGATATGAAACGTGAAAAACTGCCGGGTCATGTAAATTTAGGGGTGCCGGACACTTTTTTAAGAACTTATTTGGCACAAGTCCTGGATCAATGGCTAGCAGTCCACAAGGGTGCAAAGGTTCGTGTGAAAACAGGCTACTCCCACGAAATTGCGGATGACCTCGGCAATCGCATCATTGATATCGGGGTCATTACGGGCCGTGAACGGCCCAAAGAATTTCACCTGATCAAGGCATTTCCAAACGAACTCTGCCTCGTCACGCCTAAAAACATCGGACAAAAAAACTTGAAGAAATTGGGAGACCTACAGCCCATGTTGCTTGGTGATGCCTGTTTTTTCGGGCAGGCTGTCATGGAACTCAGTACCAAATATGGTTCCGGCATTCAAGCGCAGGCTTATCTATTTTCAATTGAATCCATCCTGCAATGTATTCAGGTGGGCCTTGGCTATTCCGTCTTCCCGCGCACATTGATGGAAAAACATCCGATGGCATCAAGTGTTGCCGTACATGAATATCCGGGCCGAAAGAAATTCTCTTATTTTAAGGTTTGTCTGCACTCCCGCGCAGACAGCCAACTGGTACGAGAGGTTTCTAAATATGTGTGAATTTGAACCGAGTTTTTACAGGTCTAAGGCGCTCCGCAGTCCGTCTCTTATCCGAGTTTGACAAGTGATAATGCGAGCAGTTACGGTTGAATCATCGTCATGCGACGCGGTATGGCTGAGCGCTTCTGACAAGTGATACCCGTTTTTAGAAACAAAATTCAAAACACTTAAGCAAAGGCACCTCCTTTGGAATTGATCTTCCTTTCAACTGATTACAAAGATCCCATTTGGATTACAATTGCGTTTCTTTTTGGCGCGCTGAGTCGTTCAGTTGGTTTGCCGCCGCTTGTTGGTTTTCTTGTTGCGGGATTTTTGCTTAATTACGCGGGTGCCGAAGGCGGATCATTTTTGAACAAGGTGGCTGATCTGGGCATCACCCTTCTGCTGTTTTCGATTGGCCTCAAACTCAAAGTCAAAGAATTACTTCAGAAAGAGGTTTGGGGCAGCGCCCTGGCGCACATGCTGATATTCAGCGTGTGCTCTGTTGTGCCCTTGCTCCTGCTCAAACAAATGGATCTGCCGCTATTTGATGCCTTATCGCTGGTGAATGTTTTAGTGATCGGCTTTGCTTTGTCTTTTTCAAGCACGGTATTTGTGGTGAAAGCGCTCGAAGAACGGGGTGATTTTCTTTCGCAATACGGGCAAATTGCCATTGGCATCCTCATTATTCAGGATCTCGTGGCAGTTGTTTTTCTGGGAATAGCGGAAGTCAAAATACCGTCGATATGGGCCGGTCTTTTAATATCGCTCATTTTCGTGGGGCGTCCCCTGATTATTAAGTTGTCAACCCGGATCGGGCATGG
>CAZRYI010000340.1:0-2506 GCA_964604255.1 uncultured Nitrospirota bacterium | reverse complement strand
TAATGCCTTCGTCTTCCAAAACGATCTGGAATGCCTTTAAGTGATGCGATTCACTATCAACAATCACCCCATCACAATCAAATATAATTGCCTTTAACATTTATATCCCCTCCGCTACTGAATTTGGAGGGGGGAGACTAGCGTGATTTGCTAAAAACAGCAAGCGGATTGTGAGGGATATTCAGTAAAGGTTTCTAGATTGATTGTGCTTGATATTCGGCATTTTCCTTTTTTCATTTGATGGGTTTACATTGACGACTAATTCTGGTAAAAGATCCCCGTTGTTTGGGATATTTCAGCTCTGAAGTGATCGAAGGCTTTGTTGCGTCCCTCTAACGATTACATCCTCTTTTAGTGAATAACCGTAAAAATCGTAGCATCTTGGAACAATTTGGAGACGAGAGGATTGCTTCCTTTGTCTCTTTGAGTATCAGGTCGATAGTTTTGACAGCGCCCCAAGTCTGTCGATCCTTGCCATTGGGCGTGGAGGAATGAAAGTGATTCAATTTAAAAATTTATTCAAGCTAAAAAATGTTGTAAAAACAATAGTGATGAGTCTAACGATTGGTTCGGCCTTGATTACATTTAGCAGCTCTGCACTGGCAGAAGGAGAGAAGGAGGTCAATATCTCAGGTTTTTTCTTTTCGCAATTGCCGAAGGACACTGAACTGAAAAACGTCAAAATTGGTAGCTCGAGCCTGACTGGTTCTGCCGAACTTGAATTTGATACTGCTTTTAGAGTGGGGTATGCCACTTCAAAAGCAACATTTAAGGGTGGGCCGATAGGCATTGCTCACTCTGCTGAGGTGTTTTATACCAAGTTTGCTTTTGATACGACCCCCGATGAGGAATTTTCTTTCCAATCACTTGGTTTCGATTTTGGTTACGGTCCCGCAGTGAATATTTCTGAGAATGCCTATCTTCAAATTCTGCCATTTATCGGAGCAGGGGTTGTGGTTGCTGAGTTTGAGGCGGGAGGAGCTTCAACAACTTCGGAAACAGCATATTTTTGGGAATATGGCGTAAAGGCTGCTTTGAATATGGTGATGCCAGGAGGTTTTCAACTGGGTGTTTTTGGTGGGTACCTCGTGAATACTCAAACAGTGGAATTCGTTGAGGGGGCCTCTTCAGTTGAATTTGATCTGGAAACCTCTGGGTCATTCGTTGGTGCCTCTATTGGCAAGGCCTTTTAGGCCTCTTTGATTTTCGTCACCTAGATCCTGCAATCGCTTTATTGTCCTTTGGAGGATCTAGGTGTAATCAAATGAACGGTTTTTTTTTGTAGCAGTGTGACGATTTTTGACGACTGGCCAGAAAAATATCAGCATTGAGTACTTTGTGATTTTTCTTGAAATTTTGGACTTTAAGCTTGACAGCTTTGACTTGCTTTTATAGAGTGCTTTCGTCTTTATAAATAATTCATTTATTCATTCAAGGTGGATTTGGACCTTGAACACTTTTATATAAATTTCAAATAACTCGAAAGAGGCTTAACCCTGGTTATCGGCAATGAATGTCCGAGAGAGGGAGTCTGCTTTTTCGTCTGGCATATCCACTTTAAATGAGGGGCTCGGAAATCGAGGCTTGAGTATTCTAGGGAGATGGATCAATGACAAAAACAACAAAATTGCTTTTTCTACTTGCGGGAGTATTGGTTTTCCTCAATCCATTGAAGGTCGGTGCTTTCGAAGATGAATCTTACGATAGACAGCAGTCTCAGGCAGATAAGGGTTTTGATACCTTTGAATCAGAATTTGCGGATCCGGACGCGGTTAAACCGCCTCCCCCAAAAGTGATTATTAAAGAAAGAATTATTATAAGAGAAAAATTGGTGCCTGTTCCGATGCCGATACCGGAATCATCACCTCCGCCACCGCCAGTGATAACGCCACATCGCAAGCCTTCGACAAGAGGCCGGATGGTTGTTTCCAATGGTTATCGATTTGACTTTCAGTCCTGCACGCTTTCAAATCGAAATGTTGAGTGCGATATCACAGTACGCACTCCTAACACAGATAAAACACTTATTTTATATCCCCACCATGGCGTCAATCTGACCTCTTCTGCATTTGACAATCTGGGTAATCAATATTATCCAAGTTCGATCATGCTTGGGAACAAAGACTCTACAAATAGAAACCGTTCGATCAAGGGCCGTTTGATCCAAGGAATTACAACAAAAATTAAAGTTTTTTTCGAGAATGTGTCCTCAGAGACATCTTCAATATCCTTGTTAGAGTTGCAAGCAGAGGACAATCGAAAAAGGTTTAAAGTCCAATTTCGTAATATTCCTTTTACCGGCTAATTTTGACTCAGATGTTCAATTTTATGAAGATGTTTGCCCCAATCTCAAGGAACTTGCTACTTTTTTCTTCTGTCTTGTTTCTAAGTCTTCCTTTGTCAGTTTCCGCTGATGAGTTCGATGATTTTCTGAACCAGGAGATGGGCGAGTTTAAAAAATATCAGGATGAGCGCGATAAGGCATTTTCTGACCTGCTCAATAAGG
>CAZRYI010000339.1:0-2513 GCA_964604255.1 uncultured Nitrospirota bacterium | reverse complement strand
CCATTTGCAACTTAGAGAGGTCTGCGACGGTCTCTAGCAGCGTTTTATGGGTGATTTCATACATTTGAAAAAAGCTGTCATCCTCTAAAAGCTGAAACTGCAGGGCGCTCCGCTCCATCGCTTTGAGGTGTTCAGTCAACATCAGGCTACCCTTTGTGGCTTCGACAGCCTGAAACAGGGCCTGCTGGTTTTGATCGACAATACGATCCACGTTGACCACCGCATAAATCAAAGAAAAAATCAGCGGGAGCGCAACCATAGAGAAGCCGACGAGGACAAGGGTGAGAACAGACTTCGGTCGAAATAATTTCATAAAAAAGACATCTTTTGTGATGAGGAGGTCGAGTTTTTGGTGGGGTTTCTAATAGCACAGGGACTCAGTTGCTTTCAACAAAATCAAAGCGACCAAAACTTTGTGCAGAGCCGCTGATCTTTATCCATCAGATTGTAGAAGTTAAGCAGGCAGATTGTAGAAGTGAAGCAGGGCCCGACTGACATTTTCCGCTTAACCTGATACCTTAACGGAATGTTGTCGCAAGGGTGTATTACAGCAGAATGGTTTTGGTGGTAAAATAGCAAGAACGGCGGAATCGTATCTTACAAAATAGGGAGAAAACATCTTGAAAAAACGAAGATATTTTGCAGTATTTTTCATCAGTGGAATCATCCTATCCCTCTATGGTACGCCGATTTGGGCGGATGGTCTTTCCGAAGAGGAGGCTCTGCCGATGGAAAATGTGCTTGATGCTCCGCCCCCCCCTCTCTTGCAGGCCGAACCTCTCATTGAAGCACCTCGAGAAGAAGCCCTGGAAGTGGATGACGAGATTGCGTTGCCAATTGAGGATGATCTCTGGCCGGTGATCTCCAAGGGCATGATCCTGCTAAAATCCAAGCCCGATGGCGAAATTGTCGCATCGGAAGATCCGAAAGAACTCTTGGGTGTGCGCGATATTGTTTACCTGCACTCAGATCACGCCCCTTTTTCTCCTGAAGAAGAACTCATCATCTACAAGGTTAGTCGCCCGGTATTTCATCCAGACACAGAGTCTTTTCTGGGTGACCTGATTCATGTGCTCGGTGTTGCCAAGGTGAAAATAGTCGGAGAAGACGTCGCAACAGCACAAATCATTCTTTCAAAAAACACCATCTCCAGGCTGGATAAAGTGGCTACCATTGATCGATTTATTTTGCCTCCGGCTGAGCAGTCTGTGGTTCCTGAAGAAGGCTTTGAAGCCACGATTGTTGAAGCGACAGAAAGTCATGTCAGTCTGGCCCAACACGACATCGTCTACATTGATCACGGTCAGGATGACGGCCTTGTTCCCGGTGACCAATTTGTTGTGATTCATGGCGGAGAGCGCCAGGGTGCTTTTGCCGCAAGTGATGAGCATCAGGAGGGCTTGCGTCTGCCCTATCGCGAAATCGGCACAATGGTTGTCCTGTCCACACAGGAACATACAGCCACAGCAAAAATAACCAACAGCCTTGAAAGTATCTACAAGGGGGACAAAGTACTGTACGTCGGCGAATAGGGTTTTTGACATTCTGAAAGCCCTATCATATACTTCCAGCTTCTTAACCCATACTGAGAACCGACCCACTTCGCTTATGCGATTAGCCCTTCACGCTTTCAGATCTTTTTCTCTCAACCTGATTTTTTTTAAAACCCTTGGGAGCAAACAACGGTGGCATTAGACGATGAGCCATTGGAGGAGGAAGACTACGATGAAGAGGAAGTCAACTCAGCAAGAGAAGTCCTGCAAAATCTGACAAAGACCGTCAAAACACAAAAAATCTATCTCCCTAACAATCCAATTCATCAAAAATTTACCCGCAAGCTCCTGCAATTATTTCAGCACCATCTTGAAACTTTCGGGGTGCTCCGGCTAAGAATTAAGCGGTTTGACCTCCGGTGCTCAGGTCAGGTGATCTATGAAAACCCGGAACGTCTCGAAAGCATTGCGTTCAGACTTTTTGTCGATGGCTTGCGTGAACTTTCATTCCACCCGGGAATCGATAAAGAAGAGATCACCTACTTTCTTGATGTGCTTGGTCAGGATGCCTCGGCAGAAGGCTCAGATGATGACATGGTGACGCTGCTCTGGGAACGGCACTTTTCTCATATCCAGTATGTGGTCGTCGATAACCTTGTGGGAGAATTGGATGATATCGAAAGTACAAAGGAAATGCAGCGCGAAGCGCCCTCAACAAAACAACTTCAGGCCGTCTATGAGCAAGAAGCCACCGTTGCTCCCAGTGCTCTCGCACCAAAGGGCATTGAAATCCCCTCCCTCCATATCTTTAAGCTGACTCAGGAAGAGATCAATTCCATCAAGCGGGAGCTGCGCTGGGAGGAAGAGATTGACATTATCAATGAGTTGCTTGATATGCTCTTTGATATTCTCAGAATTGAGCGCGTCGCGAGTGTTTTTTCAGAAGTACTCGACATCATCGACAACATTCTTCAGCAATTGATGTACAGGGGGGATTTTGTATACGCAAAAAAAATTCTC
>CAZRYI010000338.1:0-2520 GCA_964604255.1 uncultured Nitrospirota bacterium | reverse complement strand
CCCAGCAGATGATCCATCCGTCCCCCCTTTTGTTCGGATGTTTGAGCTGATTTTGCGCGGAAGCAGCTCAAATCGCATGACCTAAGCCTGGAGTCCCCCCTCCTTTTTTGGAGATCAGCAGCGCAATCCAGACTGAAATAGGCACTATCAGTAAAGAACATCACAAACAATAGAAAAAAAGGAGGGAAAAGAAGAATGCGTTCTACAACAGCAATGGCAGGAAAAAAGAAAAAGGGGTCAAAAGATAATCTGGCAGAGATTGCATTTGCGGCATTGGATGATGTCGGCACCCACATTTTGATCTGTGATCGGGACTTAAACATCACCTATGCCAATAAAGCATCCATTAAGACACTGGCGTCGGTTGAAGCCGAGATACAAAAAGCACTGCCCGCATTTTCTGTTGATCGTATTGTTGGCAGCAACATCGATTCTTATCACAAATTCCCGGAACGGCAGCGCGGAATCCTGGCTGATTCGACAAACATGCCGCACAAAGCCGATATTCAGATCGGGCCGCTAACCCTTGAGCTGAAAGTAAATGCCATTATGAAAGAGGGCGAATATGTCGGGAATATCGTCGAATGGGAAGAAGTTTCTGAGAAACGCCAACTTGAGCGGGAACGGAAGATGTTTGTCACAGCCCTTGAATCTGCCGGGACAAACATCATGATTGCAGACGAAGAGGACAACATTGTCTTCGCAAATAAATCATCGATCGATACTTTGAGAAAGGTTGAGTCTGACCTAAGAAAAGTGCTGCCGGGTTTCGATGTCAGCAAAATAATCGGATCATCCATTCATAAAAATCATCGAGATCCAGATCAAATTCGCAGAATACTTTCTCAAATTGGTCCGGGCGATACGCGTCAGGCAGAAATTAAACCAGGCAACCTCATCTTCGACCTTCGCACACGCGGCATCTTCGATGACAAAGGGGAAAAAATCGCCCACATGGTCGAATGGGGAAATATCACGGGAGAGAAAAAAGCCCAGGCCGAAGTTGAACGCATGATCAAAGCTGCATCAGAAGGCAGACTTGCCGAGCGCATTGATTTAAGCAGTTTTGAGGGATTTTATCTGACACTTGCGGAAGGCATCAATCAGGTACTTGAAGCCGTCATGGTGCCGCTGGATGAAGCCCAACTTTGTCTGGGTTCCCTGGCGGAAGGTGATCTGAAAACTGAAATGTCGGGTGAGTATCAAGGCAGCTTTGACAAGATCAAACAAAGCCTGAATTCGGCGATTCAGAAATTGGCTCAGACCCTTTCATTGGTGCAAAGCTCTGCCGATTCTGTCCTTGGCGGCGTCACAGAGATTAGTCATGGTAATGATGATCTTTCACAACGCACATCGGAACAGGCGAGCGCCTTGGAGCAAACCTCTTCTTCAATGGAAGAGATGACCTCTACGGTGAAACAGAACGCCGACAACGCCAAACAGGCCAATCAGTTGGCTGTTGCTGCGCGTGATGTTGCACAAAAAGGCGGAGAAGTCACCAACCGAACAATAGAGGCCATGACAGAAGTCAACAAAAGCAGCAAAAAAATTGTGGACATCATTTCGGTCATTGATGAAATTGCTTTCCAGACCAACTTGCTGGCCTTGAATGCCGCAGTCGAAGCGGCGCGTGCAGGTGAGCATGGCAGAGGTTTTGCTGTAGTCGCGGCAGAAGTGCGTAATCTGGCGCAGCGCTCGGCAACGGCGGCAAAAGAAATCAAATCCCTAATCAATGAATCGGTTCAGCAGGTGACAGACAGTTCATCCTTGGTGAATCAGTCCGGCAAAACGCTGGAAGAAATCGTTGAATCGGTGAAGCGAGTCACCGATGTGATTGGGGAAATCAGTGCCGCTTCTCAAGAGCAGTCTGCCGGAATCGATCAAATCAACAAAGCCATCATGCAAATGGATGAAACAACACAACAGAATGCCGCTCTGGTCGAAGAAGCGACCTCAACCAGTCACAATATCAAAGGGCAGACGGACGATTTGATCAACCAGGTCGCCTTCTTTAAATTTGATGCGGTAGAGACACCACAGCAGCCAGAACAAGAAACCGGGTCGGGCGGGCCAAGGACAGTAAAACCTGTACCACGAGCCTACGCACCGGCAAAACCAAGGCCAGCAGCGCGCCAACCGGTTGCCGCAGGACATCGAAACGGTAACGGTAACGGCAATGGCAAGTCTCTTCGGGCGGAACCCGATGATTTTGAAGAATTCTAGAAGCCAATAAAAAGGCCCCATCGGAATACATTTCCGATGGGGCCTTTTTTTATGGGCTGCACTTTGTAGGGGCGACCCTCGTGGTCGCCCAGATATCCAAAGCCAGGACAAACACACGACAGACCCACCACACAACAGGGCGAATGCAATTCGCCCCTACGTTTTATGCGGCTTTAATAATCGGTTCGCGAATGGCGTAGGCTGAATTACTTAAGACGATTTGTTTGCCCAGGCGTAAATGCGAATTGATGAGCAAGGGGGCCATCAGATTGGCAGTCATTTTTTGAGGATTGTCTT
>CAZRYI010000337.1:0-2534 GCA_964604255.1 uncultured Nitrospirota bacterium | reverse complement strand
GAATGACTTGACGGATGAGGGGCGCACATCTTATTTATGAGGCGGAATTCAGCTCGAACAAACTGGAGGATACGGATGAAGAAAAACAAGAAAAAAGTGGTTGATCCTAATATTCCGAAATGTCCCTTTTGCGGCAGACGCAACACGGTGAAGAAAGTGGATGACAGTCTTCACAATTGTTCATTTTGCGAAAAAATGTTTGAGAAACCCAGATAGACTCAATGCACATTCGACTCAGTTTGGTTTTGTTTTCTTTGATTCTTTTCCTCAATGCCTGCGCCACTTATCGCCCGGTGCAAGTTGATAATGTCTGCGCCATTTTTCGTGGAGAAACCGATTGGTATCAGGCCGCTCGCAATGCGAATTTCAAGTGGGGCACTCCGATCTGGGTGATGATGGCAATTATGCATCAGGAATCCCGTTTTATAGACAATGCACGCCCCCCCCGTGACTGGTTCCTCTTCATCCCTCTACCGCGACGGTCTACCGCCTACGGTTATGCTCAGGCCCAAAACCCTGCCTGGTCAGATTATATTCGAGCGACCGGAAATCACGGGGCAGATCGCGATGATTTTGAAGATGCCATTGATTTTGTCGGTTGGTATACCCACACTACCCAGCGCACCTTGGGTATTTCTAAATGGGATGTCAAGGAGCAATACCTCGCCTACCATGAAGGACGGGGAGGCTACCAACGCGGAACCTGGAAAAAGAAAGCGTGGTTGGTGCAGGTTTCAAAAAAAGTCAGAAAAAAGGCCGCGACCTACAATGCCCAATTAAAACGGTGTACTGCCCAGTTGGATGATGCGGTGGATGGCTGGTTTTAAAGGGAGTCTGATCGGAATGAAAAAAAAGACCAAAGCCCAAGTCAGAGCGGCTGAAATTATCCAGCGACTCGTGCAGTCCATCCCAAAGCCTGACACGGCGCTGAATCACGACAATGCCTTTCAGCTCTTGATTGCCACCATTCTCTCGGCGCAATGTACAGACGTCCGCGTCAACCAGGTCACACCGATACTTTTTGAAGCCTTTCCAGGGCCGACGGAAATGCTTCAAGCCAATCCTGAACGGCTATCCGCCATCATCCATTCGACCGGTTTTTACAGAAACAAAACCAAGAATATCATCGGCACTTCAAGGCGATTAATTGAGGTTTTTTCCGGATGTGTTCCTGAGAACCTTGAAGACTTGATTACACTGCCAGGCGTCGGTAGAAAAACGGCCAACGTCGTATTGGGAACCGCTTTTCATCAGCAAACCATTGTGGTGGATACACACGTCCGCCGTGTTGCCAATCGTTTGGATTTGAGTCAATCGAATGATCCGACAGAGATCGAATATGACTTAAATCGTCTCTTAGACAAAAAGAGCTGGACATCCGCCGCCCATCGTCTGCTTTTGCACGGGCGACACGTTTGCAAATCACGCAAACCACTTTGCGAGGGTTGTGTACTTTTCGAACTTTGCCCGGAAAAACAAGTGCTCATAAACACTTAAGCTGTTTTTAACACAAAACTTGATTTTTTTTTGACAGCTCTTTTGGCCTATGCTAGACTTTTTTCACAAACCGGAGAAGGATGATGACCACTGATAAATTGACACATTTTAATACCGAAGGTCGAGCGAGAATGGTCGATGTTTCGGCAAAACCAGACACTCACCGAACTGCCATCGCCAGCGGAATTGTCTTTATGAATTCAGAAACCCTGGCTCGTATTGAAGAGGGACTAATCGCAAAAGGGGATGTCTTAGCGGTTGCTCAAGTCGCGGGCATCATGGGGGCGAAAAAAACACCCGATTTGATCCCGATGTGTCACCCGCTACTCATTACCAGTGTTGACATCAAGTTTGAAATATTCCAATCCGAAAACAATAAACCGGCATCCATTAAAATAATCGCCACCGCAAAAACTTCGGGACAAACCGGAGTCGAAATGGAAGCGGTGACCGCAGTCACTGTCACGGCTTTAACCATTTACGACATGTGCAAAGCCATCGACAAAGGCATCAGTTTCGGCCAGATCGGTCTTATTGAAAAAAGTGGTGGAAAGTCGGGATTGTATCAACGGCTTGAACCGCTTCCATGATCCGACCTCGCACATGATCAGAATCGATCACCTTTCAAAAGAGTTCACCCCGGGTAGTCCCGTGGTGGATGACATCAGCCTGCACGTTAAAGCCGGAGAAGTTTTTGGCTTCCTTGGACCTAACGGCGCGGGCAAAACCACAACAATCAAAGTCCTCACCACTCTGCTTCATCCAACATCAGGCACGGCAACTGTTGCGGGTCATGATGTGACAAAAGACCCACTCGCTGTGCGAATGTCATTTGGATATGTGGGTCAACAGAGCGGGGTGGACCCGGCAATGACCATCGGTGAAAACCTCACCCTCCAAGGTCGGCTGTACCACCTTCCCCTGAAAGTCATCAAGGAGCGGATCAAGGTACTGCTCGATATTTTTGATATGAGCAGCCGTGAAGGGCAATGGGTCGGAGCGCTTTCCGGTGGACTGAAACGACGACTCGACATTGC
>CAZRYI010000336.1:0-2547 GCA_964604255.1 uncultured Nitrospirota bacterium | reverse complement strand
GAAGTCAACTCAAGCAGACTCACCCCGGACGAACCCAGGGCCAGGGAGAGATCACGAGTAAGCGAACTCTCGATACCGAGTTTTTTTGCATAGTTCACGACGGGTCGAATCCCGATCTCTCTGAGTAATTTGACGGTTGCCAGATTGCGGGAATGGGTCAAGGCGTCCCGCATGGTTGTTTTGCCATAGAATTTTTTTTCGTAGTTTTCAGGCTTCCAGACTTTTTGTGTTTCATCATCGGTAAAAATGACGGGATTATCAATCAGGATGCTTGCCGCAGTGTAACCCCGATCAATCGCGGTACCGTAGATAATCGGCTTAAAAGCAGAGCCGGGTTGCCGTCGCGACATCACAGCGCGATTATATTCACTCTCGCCAAAATCATAACCGCCCACCAGGGCTTTGACTGTGCCGTCGGACGGATCAAGAGAAACAAAAGCGCCCTGAACAATGGGTTCCTGCTCCAAAGCAAACAGTACAACACCATCGCTTTCATCAAGGGACTTCACCCCCACTTGAATGAGGTCATTCGGGGCGAGCAGGTCTGCCGGGATGGGATGGTCAAACAAGGTTCTGTCCTTCCGAACATCCGGCCCGGTTAATCTTCGTGCCGCCCAAACCATGTCCTTGAGCAGGATTTTGCCAATCGTCGCGATTTCTTCACCTGATTCAAGGACTTCCACAAGGGCAGATTCCTCACTCAGGGAAAGCACACGCGCAGTCAATAAGTCACCAAGCTTCAGCTTCCTGGTTTTAGGCCTGCCGGATTCTCGAATTTGTCCCTTTTTTTCTTCCGCAATCACAGCTTCGTATCGCCCGATGGGCCCGCGATAGCCTTGGCGTTTGTCGAGTTGGCGCAGGCCCTGCGTGAGTGCCGTTTCGGCCATGGCCTGCATCTTTTCGTTCAGGCTCGTATAAACCTTCAAGCCCCCCTTGTACACCACATCATCTCCATAACGCGCAATCAGGTATTGGCGGACATATTCTTTGAAATACCTGGCAAAATGATGACCACGATTGAGTTTCTTAAAAATCATGTCCCGTTCATAAGCGCCACGATATTGTGCCTGTGTGATGTGTCCTTCATCGACCATACGCTTCAGTACGATGCGCTGACGGAACTTGGCTCTTTCGGGATTGCGATAGGGTGAGTAGTCGTTGGGTGCTTTGGGTAAACCAGCCAAAAAGGCGGCTTCTTCTAAATTGATGTCGGCGACATTTTTGCCGAAGTAGGTCAAACTCGCAACCTGAACCCCGTAAGCGCCGTGTCCAAAGTAAATATGATTGAGATAGATTTCAAGGATTTCATCCTTGCTGAGCACCTTCTCGACCTTCAAAGAAAGCAGCAACTCCTTGATTTTTCTTTCCATGGTTCGTTCGGAGGTCAGAAAAAGAGAACGGGTCAACTGTTGGGTGATGGTGCTTGCTCCCTGGCGAATCCGGCCACTTTCAATATTCGCCATCGCCGCTCTGACAATGCGAATCACATCATAGCCATGATGTTCGTAAAATCGGGAGTCTTCAACGGCGAGGATTGCCTGAACCAAGTGTTTCGGCATTTGAGAAATCGGCACATAGACTCGTTTTTCGATATAGAATTCGCCGATAACCCTGTTGTCATCCGAATAAATCCGTGTCGATTGGCTCGGCGCATAAGTACCGAGTGAGTCCAGGGAGGGCAGATCTCGGGAATAATAGTAGAGGATGCCTCCGACCCCGATCACTCCAAGCAAAGCGAGCAGCAAACCAATGCCGATACTCCACTTTAAAAACCGGATCAAAAACCGCTTGTTCGTTTTTCCGGAAGTTTCACCGGAAAATGTCTTTGTTTCCAATACATTACCTCTAGTAAGTTAACTTAGCGTAACCCTTAAGTCCTGACTTGTCAATGAAGGGAAACGATGGGATCAAGATATATTTACGGTCTTTTTGAGCGGAGATGGGAAAATAAAATAGAGATCGGATTTAAGTTCGTGCAGACTTTGTATGACGCACCTTCTTGCCTTCAACGAGGTACACAACGATTCCGGCAATGTTGGTTGCGTGATTGCCGATGCGTTCGACATATTTTGCGACAAAGCTGATGTGGGTTGCCCGTGTAATGGTGGCACTGTCTTCAAGCATGTAGGAGACCAATTCACGACAAATTTGCTCACAACATTTGTCGATAAAGTCATCATCCACACAGACTTTTCTGGCAAGCACTGCATCCCGATTCACGAAGGCATTCAGGGCTTCTTTGACCATGGTTTTCGCCGCTTCAGCCATACGGGGAATATCAATATAAGGTTTTAAAAGTGGCTCATGTGATAATTCAATGGATTGTTCGCAAATCTCTTCAGCAAGATCCCCGATCCGTTCCAGCTCAGAGCTGATTTTCATGGCCGTTGTAATGAAACGGAGATCAGCGGCTCCCGGATGATAAAGGGTGAGCAGACGAATACACTCCTCATCGATTTCAACATCCATCCTGTTAACAAGCTGGTCATTCTGAATGGTTTGCTCTGCCAGACTGAGATCTGTTTCGACCAGGGACTGAATCGAGTA
>CAZRYI010000335.1:0-2553 GCA_964604255.1 uncultured Nitrospirota bacterium | reverse complement strand
CCTCATTGATTGCACTTTTCACCTCAACACTGCCACTGTGCGCTAGGGCGATATGCTTTACAATGGAGAGCCCCAGCCCCGTGCCACCCATTTCACGGCTGCGCGCTTTATCGACGCGATAAAATCGCTCAAAGAGTCGAGACAAGTGCTGATGATGTATGCCTGAACCTTGATCTGAAACAGTGATCGTAATGCCTTTGTCTGTTGATCGAACACAAAGCTTGATCGTGCTTTCGCTGTTGCTGTACTTGATGGCATTGTCCAAAAGGTTTACGACAGCCTGTTCAATTAAGGGCGCATTATGCTTTATTTTGCAGTCATCATCACAATGCAGTTCAAGCTTGATCTTTCGCTTGTCGGCTCTGCTTTGACAAAGCAGCATGGCCTGCAAAAGCGTCGGTTCAATCTCTTGATGCCTCAGCGCGATTTCCTTGTTTTCGCCCTCCTTTTCGAGTCTGGACAGGGTCAATAAATCCTCAAGAATTGCACCCAGACGGGTCGCTTGCCGGTGGATGATTTCTACAAATTCATTTTTCTCTTGTTGGTCTCTCACTGCCGGGTTCAGCAGGGTTTCAGCAAAACCCTGAATCGTCGTCAGGGGAGTCCTCAATTCATGCGAGACGTTGGCGACAAACTCTTTCCGATGCACTTCAAGCTGTTTTAATCGCGTGATGTCATTGATCACAACAACAATGCCACATTTATTTTTTTTAATATCTAACAAGGGAGCGGATTGCATAAAAAGGTAGGGGCCTTTTTCTGCTTGAATTTCAATCTCTTGCCCCATTGCAACCTCTTGTTTTAATGATAACAATACAAGTTTTTGCAATTCCGCATTTCGGATAACTTCCTGAACCGCCATGCCTTCAACCGCTTTTTTTGAAATATCCAGAATCTGATAGGCCGCAGCATTGATGCGTAAAATACGTTCGTTTGTGTCAATCGCGATCACGCCTTCAATCATGCTGGAAAACACAGCGTCCTGTTCGTTTCGCTGGTTGAGCACGGTTTCAATACGTTGATTCAATTGAATCGCGATTTCGTTGATGGCCTGTGCAAGCAAAGCCAGTTCGGAAGGATCGGAAGGGTTTAATTTCACCCGGCTGGAAAAATCACCTTGGGCGATCTTCTGAGCTTGCATCTCCATCAATTCCAAGGGGCGACTCAAAGTATTGGATATCCACCAGCTTGAAAGAGCAATGAGGAGGATCAATATAAAAAATCCAATAGCAATTTTAGTATAAATACTCCAAAGAGCTTCCTGAATGGCGATTAGGGGCGTTGATGTGCGAATAATACCAAGCACCTTCTTGTTTGAGTGCATTGGCATTGCAAAATACATGGACTCTTTTTTTAAAGTGTAACCATATCGTATCGACAAGCCGCGACCCGATTGTAAGGCCATCGCAATTTCAGGACGCTCCCGATGGTTGTCCATATTCACCGGGTTTTCCTTGCTGTCTGCAATCACTTTTCCCGAGGGCAGAATAATGGTGATCCGGGTATTGGAATCCGCTCCTAGCTTTTCGGCACGATCCTGAATCTCTGCAAAATTTTCATTCTGAATGAGTCGGGCAAATTCCGCTTTAATGAGTTTCGCCCGAACCACTAGATCAAGTTCACGTTGCTGGTAATGGAAAGACTTGAATGACAAACCGGCAATGAGGGTGACGGCAAGCAAGGAGACAAATGCAATGAACACAAAAGAGGGATAGAGTTTCCAAAAAAGTGGTCGGCGTTTCATTTCAGATTCCGTTCAAGCCCCCCGAAATCGGTAGCCGATCCCCCGAACGGTTTCAATGTCCTCAGCCATCGAAGACAATTTTTTTCGAAGCCCAACCAATTGAAAGTCAATGGTTCGATCTGTGACCGCGTAATCCTCACCCCGTATAGCATCAACAATCTGTGACCTTGTAAAGACCCATCCCGGTCTTCTTGCCAATAAATGTAGAATCTGAAATTCAGAAGGCGTTAGATTCACTTTTTTCCCTCCTACCAGGACTTCATGTTTGCCGGGATGAAGACATAACGCACGAATTTCAATGACATCATCTTTTTTTAGGGTGTGTTGTGACAAACGGCGAAGCACGGTCTTCACACGGGCAATGAGTACTTTCGGACTAAAGGGTTTTGTGATGTAGTCCTCAGCACCCAACTCAAGACCTTTAATGATATCCTCTTCCTCTCCTTTTGCCGTGACCATAATTATCGGAATTTTTTCTGTATTTTGATTGGCTTTAATTTTTTTGCAAAGCGCAAGTCCATCAATTCCCGGCAGCATTAAGTCTAGCAAAATAAGATCACCCTGGTATTTTTCAATGGAAAGCAAGCCCGCTTCACCGCTGTAGGAGCAAATGACCTCGAAGCCCTCCAAAGAAAGATTGTATTGAATCAACTTACTGATATCCGTCTCGTCTTCAATGACATGGATACATTGTCTGTTTTCCAAATTCACGTCCTTTTCATATTTTTCACAAGCAATGGTACCCGCTTTACTTTGCTGGTTTTTGCATCGCCATGAACAAAAGAAATAAGACCATCATGCCGTAAGCA
>CAZRYI010000334.1:0-2554 GCA_964604255.1 uncultured Nitrospirota bacterium | reverse complement strand
CTGCCCATGGATCAAATCGGTGAGTATTTAATCGCAAAAATGAAGCCGCTGCTCAAGGCCCGTATTGTTTTTTCCGGTTTTGATCTGCCTGAAGAATTTGGCGGGTCTCAGGAATTTGAATTCGGAAACATTGCTGCACTTAATGCTGCGGGCATTGGTTTGGGTCCGGCGGGAGAGAATACGGATCGCATCGGACAAAATGCGGCCTTGATGGGTAAGGAGTTTGTGATGCAGGCGATTGAGGATCTTTTTATCGACGATCTCGAAGAACTTTTTTCCCCCGAGTCGTTATTTAGCCTTGAGCAAAAAGGTGAAGTTTTTACCGTCACCACAGAGGAGATAACATGAAGAGTCTGTGGTTAAACAAGGACGCCAAGGGTCTTTCCGGCGTGGATCTGGTGGTGTATGCCTCACGCATCATCGGGGCAAATACGAAGCTGGTGCTTTGGGGCGGAGGAAATTCATCTATTAAAATGCGCGGCCAGGATCATAAAGGGGATGACTGTCGCATCCTCTGGATCAAGGGCAGCGGGTCGGATATGCGAACCATCGCCCCGAAAAATTTCACCCCGCTTCGTCTGGATGATCTGCTGCCTCTGGCGCAACAAGAGCAGATGTCGGATGAAGAAATGGTGGCTTATCAGATGAAATCCGTACTGAACCCAAAAGCACCGAAACCCTCCATCGAAACCCTGCTGCATGCTTTTTTGCCTGCAACACACATCTATCACACACATGCCGATGCGATTTGCGCTTTGACAGATACCCGAAACAGTCGGAAATTAATCAAAAAAGTCTTTGGGCCTTCGGTTGCCCTGGTGGATTATGTGCGTCCGGGCTTTTTACTTTCAAAAGCGGTCTTTGAGGTTTACCAGAACCAGTCGGGGCTTCAGGCCATTATTCTGGACAAACACGGCCTGATCACCTGGGGTGAGACGGCAAAAGCGGCCTACGATAGAACGATTCAAATGGTGAGCATTGCCGAAGATTATGCCAAAACCCAGATGAAGGGGAAAAATGTTTTAGGGGCGATTCAGGTGAAATCGCTGCCACCTAAAAAACGGCAGGCCGCAGTCGCCGCAATCGCGCCGGTTTTACGGGGGGAAATCAGCCGTAATAAACACATGGTGCTCTTGCATGAAGACAGCTCAGACTTGTTGAAATTTATCGCTTCGGAAAAAGCAAAAAAAGTCACTCAGGTTGGCCCTTTTACGCCAGACCATCTGATGCATACCAAACCCTGGCCGCTTTTTATAGAGACTAAAAACCCCGGAGATCCTGTTGCGCTGGCCGAGGAAATCAGGAAAGGCTGTGCCCAGTATCGAAAGCGATCGACGGACTATTTCAACAAATATAAACCGGAAGGCGTGACAATGCTGGACCCCAACCCGCGCATTATTTTGATTCCGGGTATTGGCATGTTTACGACGGGGAAAGATGTGCGGGCGGCTGCCATTGTGCGAGATCTTTATCTGCACACTTTTCCGGTGATTGAAGCAGCCACGGCAATTGATGTGTATCGCAGTATTCCGATTGAGGAAATTTGCCAATTTGAATATTGGCCGATGGAAAACTTTAAGTTAAGCTTGCTGCCACCGGAGAAAACTTTTTCGCGCAAAATCGTTTTGATTACCGGCGCGGCAGGTGCCATTGGTAGGGCAATTGCGAAAGCTTTTGTTGCAGAGGGTGCCTGCGTGATTTTGACGGATATTGACCTTGAAAAAACGGAAAAACTGGCAGAGACATTAAACCAGGCCTCTGGGACAAAACATGCGGCTGCCATCAAAATGGATGTGAGTCATGCCGCTGATGTGCATCGTGCTTTTGAGGCGGCAACCCGACTTTTTGGTGGACTCGACATTTTTATTTCAAATGCAGGCATTGCCCGGACAGCTTCAGTTGAAACATTAAGTCTTTCCGACTGGCAAGCTTCTTTGGCCGTGAATGCAACGGGACACCTGCTGAGTTCTCAGGCAGCACTTAAAATCATGAGGGCTCAGGGTTTGGGGGGTGCAGTTGTCGTCGTTTCAACAAAAAACGTGCTTTCGCCTGGAAAAGATTTCGGGGCTTATTCCGCCTCTAAAGCCGCTCAGAGCCAGCTGACAAAAATTATGGCTATCGAAAATGGCGCTGAAGGCATACGCGTCAACATGGTGATGCCGGATGCTATTTTTGAGGGTTCCGGCCTCTGGTCGAAGGAAATTCGAGAAGAACGGGCCAAGGCACATAAAATTCCGGTTGACGAAGTTGAAGATTTTTACGCAAAGCGCAACCTTCTCAAAGCCAAAATTTCTGGAAGTGATGTCGCTGAAGCTGTGCTCTTTCTCGCTTCTGAACGCGCGGCAAAGACGACTGGAGCGATTTTACCGGTTGATGGCGGGATAAGAGACGCTTTTCCGAGGTAGGACTGACATTCTGGCGTTTCTGGTACGATTTTTTTGATCTTGCATCGCGAGGGGGATCTGACTTTTTTTCTATGAAAATAGATTGAAAGAGGATATCTAGAATGAGTATGTTTTAAAAATATTGAAAAAGAACAAAGCAGCCTAAACAG
>CAZRYI010000333.1:0-2556 GCA_964604255.1 uncultured Nitrospirota bacterium | reverse complement strand
CTGGTCAATGACCTTGTTATTTTGAATCGATCCAAACCATTGCCCTTTTTGATTGAAGATGGAGAAGAAATTTCCGACACGCTTCGTCTCAAATATCGCTATCTTGATCTCCGTCGCCCGTCTATTCAAAAGCACTTTGTGCTTCGGCATAACCTCTCTCAAGCTATCCGAAACTTTTTAAACAACAACAATTTTTTAGAAATTGAAACACCCTACCTGACAAAAAGCACGCCGGAAGGGGCTCGCGATTTTCTTGTACCCAGTCGTATGAGTGAAGGCGCTTTTTATGCGCTACCGCAATCCCCTCAGCTTTTTAAGCAGATTTTAATGATTTCAGGTTTTGACCGTTATTACCAGATTGTGCGCTGTTTTCGGGACGAAGATCTGCGCGCCGACCGCCAGCCGGAGTTTACCCAGATCGACATGGAATTGGCTTTTGTTGATCAGGAAGAGATCATCGGGATCATGGAAACAATGATTGTGAAGGTTTTTGCAGAGGCCGGATCGCTAAAACTCTCTCAGCCGATTCCGCGCATGGCTTATGTCGAAGCAATTGATCGCTTCGGTACAGATCGACCTGATACCCGTTTTGGCCTTGAGTTGGTAGATGTGTGCGACCTTGCAGCAGTGTCTGATTTTAAGGTCTTCCGCTCGGCTGTTGAAAGTGGTGGCTTGGTCAAAGGCATCAATGCTTCCGGCATGGCTTCGCTCTCCCGAAAAGAGATCGACACCTTAACAAAAGAAGTCATTGCACGAGGGGCAAAAGGGCTTGCCTGGATCAAAGTAAAACCTGAAGGTCTGGAATCGTCCATTACAAAATTTTTCAAACCGGAATTGCTGGATAAAATCAGTGAGCGCTTCGATGCAAAACCGGGCGATTTACTGCTTTTTATTGCAGACAAACCTCATGTCGTCCATGACGTGCTCTCAAGTCTGAGATTGAATTTAGGAAAACGACTGAAGCTCATTGATGAAAAACAGTTTAATGCACTCTGGGTCACGGACTTTCCTTTATTTGAATATGATGACGCGGCAAAACGCTATACTGCCATCCACCATCCCTTTACGGCACCTTTAGACTGCGACCTGCCACTCCTTGAAACCGCCCCACTGAAAGTGCGTTCAAAGGCCTATGATCTTGTATTAAACGGGGTGGAATTAGGCGGCGGTAGCATCCGAATTCACGAAGAAAGTGTGCAGAACAAAGTGTTTGAATTGCTGGGTATTACAAAAGAAGAAGCACAAAGTAAGTTCGGCTTCCTGCTGGATGCTTTGTCTTTCGGCGCACCGCCGCATGGGGGCATTGCTTTTGGTTTTGATCGCATCGTTGCCCTGTTGGCCGGTGTCGATTCCATTCGGGAGGTGATCGCTTTCCCGAAAACCCAGCGTGGCACCTGCCTCATGACAGAGGCCCCCTCCGAAGTGGATCGCGCACAACTCAAAGCACTCCATATCAAAAAAGACCTTTCTTAAGCCACACTGCTTTTTTCCAGAACTGCTTCGTAATCGCTTGCTGTCAGTGGCCGACTGAGATAATGCCCTTGCACAGCATTGCAGCCTAAAGACATTAAGTAGGAGAGGTCTTCGTACTCTTCAACACCTTCGGCAATCACCTGATATTTCATGCTTTGCCCCATTCGAACAATGGCCTCAACGAGACGTCGTCGATTTGCATCAGAAGCGACATGAAGAATAAAAGACGAATCAATCTTCAATTGATCAACCGGGTACAGAGATAGCCGACTCAAAGAAGAGTAACCCTTACCAAAATCGTCGATGGCGAGTTGAACCCCTAAGTCTTTTAGGGCATAAAGCTGCATTTTTGCATTGTCAATCGATTCTGACATCAGGCTTTCGGTAATTTCCAGTGTGAGAAATTTGGGCTCCAGCCCACTTTTTTCGAGGGCATTTGAGACAATTTTTGAAAGATCGCCATAGAAAAATTGTCGTGTGGAGAGGTTGACCGAAATTGAAAGATTTTGACCATATTGTTTCTGCCAAAGCACTGCTTGCCGACAGGCATTCTCTATCACCCAGGTGCCAATGCGACTGATTAAACCCGACTCTTCCGCCAGGGGAATAAAGCGTCCGGGTAGCAACAAACCATGTGCCGGGTGAAGCCATCGCACGAGGGTTTCTACGGCAATGGTCTTGAGAGAATGTAAATCAATGATCGGTTGATAGTGGAGGATCAAGGCCTCTTTTTCCAAAGCCTGTCTGAGATCCCAGCCCAGGAGAGTGCGTGCCTCTGCAACTTTACCCATTTTTTCATTGAAAAAATGATAATGATTTCGACCGGAATTTTTGACCCGATACATCGCCATGTCGGCATTTTTCAAGAGCACCCCGGCATCCTCGCCATCGTCCGGGGCAATGCTTATCCCGATGCTGGCCCCGATAAAAGGATGGTGGGCATCAAGCTGAAAGGGGTAGGAAAGGGCATCAAGGATTTTTTCGCAAACAATTGAGATTGCGGCTCTATCTTCAACCGTCGGCAGGAGCACCAGAAATTCGTCTCCCCCCGAGCGGGCAAGCGTATCGGCTTCACGGAGGCAA
>CAZRYI010000332.1:0-2557 GCA_964604255.1 uncultured Nitrospirota bacterium | reverse complement strand
TTCTGGTGTTATCCATATGGATTCTTCTCCTTTTCCTTCTATTGAATTGATGCTCTTCTTGGACTTACTTCTTTGTAAATTTGGATATTTTACACGAAAACGAGCTATCACTAGCATCGTCGGTTGGAAAGGGGTGGTACCGTTTAACTTCGACAGATCCATATCATACTCTCGCCAAAGGTTCGCCAACCTATCATGGGCCTAAAAAAGTGTCAAGGACTTTTTACATGTTTATCGAAATTGACACCCAGAGGAAAAGTGTCCATCTTTTTAGACACTTACGAGCAGAAAGGAGCTTATAAGCTAGACACAAGTAGACAGGTTTTGAAAAGGAAAAAGGGAGGTTTCCCCCTTTTTTTTGCCCCATAGGCAGGGCTTGATTTCACAAATATTGGGGAGGGGGATCAATGGCGCAGAAGGATAAGCCGGAAGATAAACACGCCTCAATTCGGGAAGCCGACCTTTATTCTCACACGGCTCCGTTTCACATCTGACACATAGGGAGTCACAATATAGGAGTCAGCAACAATTTCTGCTGTCTGCTGCGGATCGACATAGGTATTAGCCACATTCCGAGCAAGCGGAACATCTTCTTCATCCAATAGGTAATAATAAGCAAATACACGCTTGCGAATATTGGAGTGGTTTCGGATTGTAACCTTCCAGAAGTACTTTGTTTTCCCGATGTAAGTCCACTCTGCCTCTGCGTACCACTCATGACGAATTAGCTCTATCTGGCTGGCATCGCGATCCGCAGCTTCAGCCTGAGCTAGCTGACAGACGACAGGCACAACACAGGCAAGAAAAAGAAAATAAACCGACGAAAAAAAGTTTTTTATTTTTCTTCCTCCACTTCAATTTTTCTGGTACCCATACCAAAGGGGAGCTTTCGCTCTCTCAGCGTTGCCAATTTTCGATAAGTACGCTGAAATTGCTCGTCCGAAAGAGAAGGGTCGGACAAGTTGGTCAAATCATCTTCTGTAATCGCAATCCAGGTCAGCTCAGCAAGGTCGGTTAATCCAAACCTCATCCAGTGGTGCGGCATAAATTCCTGCATAATCACAAAACCGATACCTCGATTAAACTCCAAAGCCTTCTTGATCGCCAGTCGTCCGTTTTTAGCGGAAATACACTTGCCAATGCCTAAGTTCATGGGTGGATTGATGTTCATCGGAAAAAAAGTCAAGCGCACCTTCAAAGACTCGTCAAGCGCAATCAAGTCCTTTTTAATCTTTCGCTTACCTTTTTTGTACTTTTTTGCCAACTTCATGTCAATTGAGGTTCTGTTATCTTTGTTTTCTACCGCATTGCAATCATAGCTCTCTTTTGCAACAAAACCATGCGTCTCAGGCACAACAAAAATCAGCATGAAAATCGCTACGATCAACAACCTATATCTCTTGCGATATTTATTACGAAGCACCACAAACATCTTGTTCTCTCCTTGGATCACAATGACCACTTATTCATTGGTTTTATTAAAAACCTCGACAGGCTCTAAACGGTCGAGATATTTTTTTGCACCCTGATTGTCAGGCTGAAGTTCCAAAACCCTTTCAAAACTTTCCCGGGTCATCTTTAAGAGTGTATTTCTATCCTTCTGAGATTGCAGCTCGGCAGCCAAAAGAAACTGGGCTTCTCCAAGGGCAAAAAAAACTTTCGGGCTGTCCAATTTCACGAGAGAAAGTGTCGCGTACTCCCGGACGGCATCAATATAGAAACCGGCTCGAAAATAGAGTTGCGCCAGACGTTCACGCGCCGCCGATTCGTTCGGATCTGCGTCGATCATCATCTTCCACTGCGCTGCCGCCTCTCCAAAGTCGCCCCTGCTTTCATGGATCAAACCAAGGTTATAACGTGCTTCTAATAGAGAAGAATCTTTTTCAAGTGCAATATTATAAGCCGCTTCGGCTTTTTTATTTTCACCTAATGAGTAATAGAGGTTCCCAATGCCTAATTTCACAATCGGCACATCAGGGGCCAGTTCATCTGCTTTCAAGTAGGCATTCAGAGCCTCTTCATCCCGATTCAATCGGGCAAGGACATGCCCTGCCGAAATATAGGGGTGCTCATCATCGGGCGCAAAAGTGGAGGCCCTTTGAAACTCCCGCGCCGCCGCTTCAAGCTGTCGGCTCGCCATATAAAAACGTCCAAGCCAATAGTGCACAATCGAATTTTTTGGATTGGCACGCACAAGACCCTTGTAATAAGAAATCCCCTGTCGTCCCCTGCGCGTCGCAACATAAGTGCGATGGAGCGCGCGATGATATTTGTGGGTATTGATGCTCAAGTTCACTGCCTGGGCAAATTCAACAATGGCATCGTCAAAACGCCGCTGCTTGTTCAGCGATACGCCGACCTCAAAATAGGACTCCGCCTCAGCCTCTTCTTGCGGAGTCGCCGCGGGCAGCGTGACGGGCAGGAGCAAGAGCACTGCAACCAAGAACAATAGTATTTTTTTTGTGCTAATAAAAATTTGTTTCATCAAAAGCCTCTTCATCTGATTAAATGACGGCGGCATAGTAGCACCGGACAGGGGGAAAAACAATCTCTGATG
>CAZRYI010000331.1:0-2563 GCA_964604255.1 uncultured Nitrospirota bacterium | reverse complement strand
TCAGTATCCCCTTGAATGGTCCCGATTTTATTCGCAATGTCTTCAGCCGCTCGGGTTGTTTCCTGAGAAAGCTGTTTGACTTCGTTTGCAACAACCGCAAAACCTTTACCGGCGTCTCCGGCTCGGGCCGCTTCGATGGTGGCATTTAAGGCAAGTAGGTTGGTTTGATCCGCCAGTCCGGTAATCACCTTGACGACATGTTTGATCTCGTTGTTGTTATGATCGAGCTTGCTGATAATACTGTTGGTTTCCTCCGCCATTGTCGCGGCAGAAGTAGCAACACTTGAGGCCCTGGACGAATTTTCTGCAATTTCTTTGATGCTGTCACGCATCTCTTCAAATGACATCGTCACCTCCTGAACACTTTTGTTGATTTTTTCGGCAGTGTCAGAAGCCACAATGGCCCGCTCCGAAGACTGCTCGGCATTGACGCCCATGGTGCGACTCACACCGGTGAGTGTTTCCGATGAACCGTTCAAGGTCTGTGACTGGGCACCAATAGATCGAATGTTGTTTTTCAGATTGGAGAAAAAATTTGAAAGTCCCTGCCCGAGCAATGCGATTGCATCCCGTCCATTCACCTCAATTTCTTGTGTTAAATCTCCCTTTGAGGCTGCATCAACGACTTTCAGGATACTGTCCACCTTTTTTTGGAGTGCATCAGCCTCACGCTTTTCCCGCTTCGCGGAAGTACTGATTTTTTCAAGGGAAAGACGCATTTCCTCGACCGCCTTATTCAAGGCAATTGAGATACGTCCCGCTTCATCTCTACTTTTGATATTAAGCCTTTGTGACAAATCACCTTCTGCAACGGCTTCCAACACGCTGACTGCTGAAGAAAGCGGCTTCACCATCTTGCGGACAAACAACAATGCCAATGTCATGATCACAACAAAAATAAGGGCACTCGCTTTTACCGCCTCTTCTAAACCTTTTTGGATCATCAACTCTGCGGGTACGTGGGTAAAAGCGAGGATGAGATAGCCGAGCACTTCTTCATCTTCGTCCTTCAAGACAGCTTTTTTATACGATATCTCCCCTTGATCGCTTTCACCTGCCTCCATTAAAGTTTTCTCAATTTCTGGAGAGATTTCAAAGGTCTTAGGAACTCTAATGAGCGACATCATGTCCTCATCATAAACGGTCGCTCCCAGAAAAATGGACTGCGCCTCCAGCTGATGAAGTGTTTTTTTGATCGATTCCAGACGACCACTCTCAAGTGCGAGTTCAATATTGTGGGACGAAAACTGCGTAAGGGGCACCTGCTGTTCAGCAAATGAACGGAAGGTCTCGTCTCTTTGATTCGTTGTCACAACAGCCACAACTGCGCCCACTGCAATTGTGAGTGATACCAGTAGCAGCAAAAATATCTTCTTAAGCATATCCTTAATCTCCCTCGGCGGAAAAGATATTGCCTTGTTTAGGAAGCCCTGATTAAGTCTGGGTTGATCAGAGCTGCCTTTTATGGAAGCAGC
Source organism: uncultured Nitrospirota bacterium (assembly GCA_964604255.1). Taxonomy (GTDB): domain Bacteria; phylum Nitrospirota; class Nitrospiria; order SBBL01; family JAADHI01; genus JAJDBU01. Next base: position 1,088 of record CAZRYI010000331.1, on the reverse strand, counting down.
ATCTTTTCAACGAGTTTAGAAAGCACCGTCTGAATCTCCGGGCCGCTCTCATCAATCAGAAAAAGTGAGCCTTCTGACAAATCGCCTATTGTCATCACTTGCTTCTTTTTAAATTTCCCCTCAAGCACAGAGACATCCGTCCCGGTACGCAGGATATAGCGCGTTTTCCCTGAGGACGAAACAGAGCTTAAGACACTTTCAACGATAATAAGATCCTTGCTGAGCCCAATGCCCTCTAACATTTCCATTGGACGGTCTCTTAAGATCACGATGACACGCGCCCGATCAAATTTTGCCGCCGCTTTTTGTTTTCCAGAATAGTCGGCAACGGCCAGGAGGTCGGCATTGTAGGCCTTGACCTTGATCCCCTTTGGAAAGGCTTTTTTAAATAATTTTTTGTCTGCTTTGTTCTTGCCAGAATAAATCAGGTAAACATCTGCCGCGCCCCATACGACGGGTACAGCAAATGACATAAATAACAAAAAAGCGCATGTTTGGATCAGTAGAGACCCAATTTTTAGATGTTTCATCATCTTATTTCCCCCAAACTAGAACCAGAAAATCATCGATACCATGTGTACTGTAATGCGCTCTTTTCCGCCTGCCGCAACAAAAGCCGCAGGTGCATTGCCGAAATCATCAATGGTATTGCGCTGCCACTCATAACGAAAACGGGCATGATCGACAAATTGCCATTCCGATCCGACAGTGATCCGCGAGCGATCAAAGGGAGTAAATGCAGCCTGATCATTGGTATCGACATCATCGTAGCGAAGCACCATGCGTATAAATCGATCCCCACTGCCGTAACGCATCGGGATATAAGAGGCTTCGACATACCATGCATTCATATCGTAGTTGCCGGTTGAGGTATTGATGCCTGCGGCACCAGCTGATGCCGCCTCCGTAACGGGATTAACACCTGCTGTCTGCTCAACACTTGCAGTCACCCATTCGCCTTTCAGGGTCCAGTCTCGCTCCAACCAGTTGAGGTGAATGCCCTGCATCTCGACGTCATGATCTCCATCTTTATCCCAGGCCCCTTTGTACCAGGAGAAGCCAATATCCAGAGGAATTGTGCTGGAGAT
>CAZRYI010000330.1:0-2577 GCA_964604255.1 uncultured Nitrospirota bacterium | reverse complement strand
CATTGACAGCTTGGCAAGCTTTGATGAGGCGGTAAAATATCCGGCAATCAAAGATGCCATCAAAACACTTTATCCCGAGCGCTTAAGGCCTCAGCCTCAAGTTTCAGATCGATTCAAACCCATGATCATGTCTTTGCAGGACGCGTCGCCCATCCCAGCAAAACAAAACAGAGTACTTCGTCTTAAATCAGGGGATTTTTCCGCTGAAAAAACGATGCTGAAGACAGCTGGCATCAACACAAATGTGCAGAAGTCTTCAAGAGTGGAGAACCAATTCCTCCTTGCCAATGCGGCGCGGCCTTCGGTCATCGACCGCATTGGTATTGCTTCGCTCGCGGATCGACTTCGTTTGTTTTGCAATAGTGATTCTCTCGCTGGAGTGGTCTTGAAGTTTCAGGAATATGACCGCACGGGTGCGGAGTTGGCAGGTGGAGCGTATACGGGTGCGGGTCTTCGTGAAGATCTGGGTGTTGCCATTTCAGATCGAAACGGTAACTATATCTTCCGATTTTCAAGAACGATTGCTGAATTTTTTGAAGAAGCGGAACTGGATACGGGAGATGGCGAGGTCGCAATGACACAAAGTGCGCCCGATGTCATTGTGCAATTAATTGATGTGATGGCACCGGGAACCGTACTTTGGGAGAGCGCACCTTATTTCAACATCCCAACCTTCCGCAGAATCAATATCTGTATCCCCGACGTGGGTTTACGTCCCACCCTCTGCATCCGTGGTCAAGTCATCCAATCTCTTGGCAATATCTTTATCGGACCAGCAACGGATCCCAAGCCATTTGGAGAACCTCTGGGTTTTGGTGTTCGAGACGGGCTGAATAATAAACTCGGTATTGACGGTCGTATCACTGCTCGTAATACGAGCGGACCGCAAACCCGTTGCGCTGCCTGGTTTGGCACGCTAGACCTTTTTGGGTGTTTTTTAGATCATCCAACAGTCACGCGTTATACCATCCGCTACCGAGCCTTCGGCAGTGGCAGTGCATGGACTCACTTTTCTCAGGAGGTCAGGCATTCCTTGATTGCCAGGGCAGGGAACCCCGGTTACAACGGGGAAGTCATTGGGCCTCATGCCGTCAATCTTCATGTAGACGGTGGTCCACTGGCCTTGACGCCTTCTTTTCTCAACATCGAAGGCAATCCGCTTTATGTCTCAACGCATCGTGACCGTCGGGCACGGATTCAAACAAATTCTCTGAGCGTGGCGACACCCGGACCTGTTCAGTTCTGGATCGAAGGTTATACGGATGCCGGAGATAGAGTGCCTGGTGCAGAAGATTCTGTCACTCTTTTCATTGATAATACCGTTGCTTTTGTGGATATTGATGATGTTGTGACGATGCTGGGTATCTCTTTGGGCAATTGTGCAAAGTTCAAACTGCCAGCAGGACTACCCGGTGCGCCATTGACGGTTTCTTTCAAAGTGGATCAGGAGCAGGGTTTTCTGAGCAGTTATAGCCTATCCATGAAAAAAGGTGCCACAGGAAACTTCGCAGTCCAACCGGCAGGTTTAACAGGACCGCCATTTCGTACACGGAACTATGTGCATGGCGACGACCTTGCCTGTATTCAATTCCGGGGTACATTTGATGACACAACCGCAGACCTTGTTTCAGGTTATGTAACGATAGACATTTCTCCCAGCAGTGGTCAGTGGTTGGAAAATGATCAGAATTTCTGTGCTTTTTCGCTCAATCTCTCCTCAAATGTGCGGGTGACAAATGGTTATGGCGGCAGAGGCTCGACCCATGCCATCCCTGTCTTGATTGGCATCGAAGCTTAATCAAATGGGAGAGCAGTTTTACTGGTTGATTCTTGGATTATTAACCGTATGGCGTGTGACACATCTTTTTTACGCCGAAGACGGTCCCTGGGATCTCTTGGTGAAACTGCGCTGCCTGGCAGCAGACAGTTTCTGGGGCGGACTACTCGATTGCTTTTATTGTTTAAGCCTTTGGGTATCCGTCCCGGTTTCGGCGATGCTTGCAGCTTCGTGGAAGGAATTCTTTTTTTTATGCTTTGCTCTGTCTGGTGGGGCGATTTTATTGCACAGAGTGGCTGGTGGAGATGAGAAGCTCTCCTCTGCGCCTTTTTTTGAAGAACCGGAGAAATAAAGATGGTTTGTTGTGGCGGAAAACGCAGTCAATGGCAGCAGGTGAGCGAGGATAAAGACAGGGAAAATCCCCTATTAGAAAAACGACTTGTTCCACCCGAAACCGTCATATTTGAATATACCGGTTTGACCCGAATGTTTGTAAAAGGCCCCATGACGGGTCGTACCTACCGTTTTGGGGCCACAGGTCAGCGCGTGGCAATAGATCGTCGAGACATGCCCTCAGTCACTGCCGTTCCAAATCTAAAACGGCTTTAAAAATAATTTGATCTTCTTAAAAAAGTACCACGTTACCAGCAGGTTCCGCTAAAAATCGAGCGGGCTTTTGGCTTCCTTTACGGTGATGCTTTTGATCGTGTGCGTGTAAATCATCGTTGTCCTGACATCGCTGTGACCCAGTAACTCCTGAATTGTACGGATATCGTAATTCGCTTGAAGCAAGTGTGTTG
>CAZRYI010000329.1:0-2583 GCA_964604255.1 uncultured Nitrospirota bacterium | reverse complement strand
CTGAAATTGTCACTAAACTCCCCGCTTTTATGACGACGGTTGGTGTTTTTACTTCAGGTACGACTGCTTCCATTCGGGAAACCCTTAAGATCTGCGGACTGGATCGCCTCCAATTTCATGGCACTTTTTCAGATGATACCCTTTCCACTTTTTCACGGTGGGCAATTCAAGTACTCAAAATCAAAGATCAGGATTCTCTCGAACAATTCAAAGCGCTTCCGGCGCGTGCCCTGCTCCTGGATACCTATGATGAAAAAATGGATGGCGGCAGCGGCATCTGCTTTGATTGGCAGCTTGCCATTGCCGCAAAACGATTCGGCTTAATTATTCTGGCCGGGGGACTCACACCGGAAAATATTCAGGAGGCGATTCAAAAAGTTTCGCCTTATGGGGTGGATGTCAGTAGCGGTGTTGAGTTGAAAAAAGGACGGAAAGATCATAAAAAATTGAAACAATTCATTGAATTAGCAAAGGATCTCTCAAGTGCAGCTTCCAAATAAAAAAGGCCGTTTTGGCCCCTATGGCGGACGCTACGTCGCCGAAACACTCATGCCCGCACTCAAAGAACTTGAAGAAACCTACCAATCACTTCGTCGGAAAGCCGCATTCAAAAAAGAACTGGGCGATCACTTAAATCATTATGTCGGTCGCCCCACCTCCCTCTATTTTGCGGAACGCCTGACAGAACGCCTTGGCACTGCAAAAATCTACCTCAAAAGAGAAGACCTTTGCCACACTGGCGCACACAAAATTAACAATACCGTCGGACAAATCCTGCTGACTCGGGCGATGGGGAAAAAGCGTGTTATTGCTGAAACCGGTGCAGGTCAGCATGGTGTTGCCGTTGCAACCGTCGCCGCCCGCGCCGGACTTGAATGCGAAGTCTACATGGGCACGGAAGACATGGTTCGACAAAAACTCAATGTCATACGAATGCGTTTGCTCGGAGCCAAAGTCACCGGCGTTGCTTCCGGCAGCCGCACCTTAAAAGATGCCATCAGCGAAGCCTTGCGAGATTGGACACGTAATGTCCGCGACACCCACTATATCTTAGGATCGGTGCTCGGCCCCCACCCCTACCCGATGATGATCCGGGATTTTCAATCTGTGATCGGCCAGGAAGCCCGGCAACAAATCATGCGTAGCGAAGGCCGATTGCCCGACCTGCTAATCGCCTGCGTCGGTGGCGGCAGCAACGCCATCGGCCTTTTTCACCCCTTTATCAAGGATGAGGCCGTACAAATGGTTGGAGTCGAAGCCGGAGGGCATGGCATTGAAACGGGTAAACACGCTGCCCGTTTTGCGGGCGGCTCTCTGGGTATTCTTCAAGGCACCATGACCATGATGTTGCAGGATAAAAACGGCCAAATCCAAGCGACCCATTCGATTTCGGCCGGACTCGACTATGCAGCGGTTGGCCCAGAACACAGTTATTATCGTGACAAAAAGCGCATTACTTATAGTTCCGTCACCGATGACGAAGCTTTGGCTGCTTTTAAGCTTTTATCGGAGACAGAGGGTATATTACCCGCGCTTGAATCCTCTCATGCAGTAGCCCACCTGATTAAAATCGCACCGACATTAGACAAAGACCAGATCGTCATCCTTAATTTATCAGGGCGTGGAGACAAAGATGTTGAACAGGTTTCGCGCATGATGGGTTTGAGCGGAGAAATTGAAGAGGAACTATCATGAGCCGGATTGAAGCCACTTTAAAAAATGTGAATGTCCTTGGCGACAAAGCCCTCATTGCCTACGTCATGGCGGGAGATCCGACTTTAGAAGAAAGCGGACGGATCATATTAGAAGTCGAAAAAGCAGGGGCCGATATCATTGAAATCGGCGTGCCTTTTTCCGATCCCGTAGCAGATGGCCCGACGATTCAAAAGGCCGCAGAGCGAGCGCTCAAACACAAGGTCAGTCTGGCAGACATTTTAGGCTTAGTGACTCGACTTCGCCAGAAGACAAAGATTCCTTTAATTTTAATGAGTTACGCCAATCCTATTTTTGTTTATGGGATTGAAAACTTTTTCAAAGATGCGCGTAAAGCAGGCATCAACGGGCTGATCATTCCTGACCTACCGCCCGAAGAAGCCAAAGACTTTTTACTTCATGCACACCGACGCTTGATTGACATGATTTTTCTTGTCGCGCCGACAAGCCCGACTGAGCGGGTTGAAAAAATTGTAAAAACCGGCTCAGGTTTTGTTTATTATGTCCCCTTAACCGGCGTCACCGGCTCCAAACTGGGCGACCCCGCATCCATTGGTAAACGGGTAAGTGCGCTAAAATCAATGACCGACCTGCCCGTCGCCGCAGGCTTCGGCATCTCAAGCCCGGAAGATGCAAAGGCACTGGCACAAAATGCCGACGGCATTATCGTTGGCAGTGCCATCGTACGCATCATCGAAACGGCTTCCGAAGACCCCGACTACCTACTTCGATTAACGGAATTTGTCGCTTCCCTCAAAGGGGCCATTCGAGCCGATTAGAGAAGCGTTGACACTCAAAACACCCCATATTAAAAGCCATGAAACCTCATGACTGATTCGCCGTAATTTTGCATTATTTTGTTTTGGTGTT
>CAZRYI010000328.1:0-2586 GCA_964604255.1 uncultured Nitrospirota bacterium | reverse complement strand
TGTATTGACACCCATAGTACATAGCAGGAGCATCGTAAAAAAAACCAGGGGGCTGCGCTGCAATTTCTGGCCAGAGGGAGGATTATGACTATGAGTGTTTCTTAAGGAGTTCTTCATTGATACGAACCTCTGTTCTATCTTTTAAATTCGACATCCACTTTGCGTAGGCGGTCTCTCGTCTCTGTTCAAGCAAGACCTTGTAGATTTTTTCTCTCACACTTTCGTAACTCAATAAACGAGACTCTCTCCGATCTTCGACTTTAACAATATGATAACCGAAAGGGGTTTTAATGACACGAGAGATTTTCCCGACCGCCAGTTGAAAAAGAGGATCAAATTCGATGGGGGTTTCCCCCTGCTGCAAATAACCCAGATCACCACCTTCTCCCGGTTGAGACTGCTTGGAATGGGTTTCAGCGATTTCATCAAAATCGGCACCCTCTAATATTGATAGATAGAGTGCTTCCGCTTCTTCCTGCGTTTTGACGATAATTTGTCGCAGTTTGAGTTCCACATCAATCTGCCAGCGCTCGTGATGCTGTTCATAATACGCCTTCACCGCATCTTCAGGAATGCTCAGGGCCTCGCCGCTTTCTGCCGGAAGTCGGTTGAGCAATTTCTTGATTAACAAGGCTGTTCGTGTGCTTTCTTGCAGGCTTTCCAGCGATAGGCCCTGCTCAGTCAACAGTGTTAAAAATGCCTGCTCGTTCATTTCAGCTCTATACTGGGCGATTCGATCCTCAAGCTCTTTTTCTGTCACGATAATCTTCAGGCGTGCGACCTCTTGAAGTAACATTTTTTGTTCAATGAGCTGCTCAAGAAAGGCCTGGCTGAGTGCCACTCGCTCTTCTGCTGAGGCGGTGCCTCTCCCCTCCGGCTGTTCCGGGCCTGCTTCAGGCATCAGGGCAATCAGGTCTGCAACCGTGATGGCTTCATCATTCACGAGGGCAATTGTTGATTGGCTGGTATCCGTTTTACTTTTTTCGCAGCCCGTGACAAATAAAACAATCACCAATAAAAAAACTGCGATGATTGATGTGCTGGCGGTTTTCATCTTAGTTCTCACCCACTTCCTGCATGGCTTTAAAACAGAGGGCGGCATCCAGGTAAAGATCTGTCCAGAGATTGCTTTGCACTTTCAGTTCAAAAGCATAAGCGGAAACAAAGCGGATTCTACCTTCAAATTTTTCAAGCAGTCGCTTTAAGATGTCCTCCGGCGGATTTGCCTCTGCATCAAAAGTAAATCTCAGAGCAAGTCCTCGCTCTTCCAGTTTTGAGATCTTGAGTGCCCGTGCCATCTCTTTTAGTTGAATGATCTGAACAAGGTGTAAGACGGCTTCGGGCAAGGGCCCATAGCGGTCTTCTAATTCTTCTTGAATGGATTGGCATTCTGCTAAATCTTTACAGTTCGACAAACGTTTGTAAATCGAGAGACGTTGAAATGCATCCTCGATATAGTCTTCTGGCATGTAGGCTGATACCCTGAAATGTAATTTAGGCTGAATCTCTTTTTCAACGACGGTGCCTTTCAGTTCCCTGACCATGTCATTGATCATTTCAAGATAGAGTTCAAAACCCACAGCGGCAATCTGCCCTGATTGCTCTTTGCCAAGCAGGTTGCCTGCACCCCGAATTTCCAGATCACGCGCCGCGACACGAAAGCCCGAACCCAGTTCGGTAAATTCCTGAATTGCTTCGAGCCGTTGACGCGCTTCTTTTGTGAGCACACGCCCTTCCTGCACCAGAAGATAAGCAAAGGCCTGTTCTCCCGAGCGACCCACTCGGCCCCTTAACTGATAGAGTTCGGAGAGGCCGAAGCGTTCGGCATTGTTGATGATAATGGTATTGGCCGAGGGGATGTCAATGCCCGATTCGATGATGGTCGTCGTCAAAAGCACGTTGGTTTCTTTGCTCAAAAACTTGAGCATCACCTTTTCAATGTTCGCTTCCGGCATTTGCCCATGCACAATGCCAATCTTTGCTTCGGGCAGCAGTTCTGCCAAAAAAGACCCGATCTGATCAATATTGTGAACCCGGTTATGTAAAAAGAATACCTGTCCCCCTCGCACCAATTCTCGGAAAACCGCCTCCCGAATAATGGTCGGATCAAAGGGAGCGAGCTGCGTGCGGATCGCCAGACGGTCGGCGGGAGGGGTCTCAATGACGGACAGGCTTCTCACTTGGGCGATGGCCATTTGTAAGGTTCTCGGAATCGGTGTTGCCGTAAGCGTTAATACATGCACTTCTTTCCGAATCTGCTTCAAACGTTCTTTGTGGCGCACTCCGAAACGATGTTCCTCATCCACCACAATCAGGCCGAGATCTCGAAATTCAACATCTTTCTGGAAGAGGCGATGGGTGCCGATCACAATATCGACTGTGCCTTTTTTCAAACCAGCGAGCGTCACTTTTTGCTCGGCCCGTGTGCGAAAACGGCTTAAAAGTCCGATTTCGACCGGAAACGGCGCGAAGCGTTCTTTAAAACTTTGAAAGTGCTGCTGGGCAAGCAAAGTCGTCGGGACAATGATGGCGGCTTGAGTGCCACTCATCACCGCTTGAAAGACGGCACGCATAGCGACTTCGGTT
>CAZRYI010000327.1:0-2587 GCA_964604255.1 uncultured Nitrospirota bacterium | reverse complement strand
GATCCAGAAAACGGTCAAGTAGCTCAAGCGCATCCTCAACAGTGTGACCGTGCAGGTCGATCTTCGGAATAAAGTCGTCGATTTTCATCAACAGGCGTGGGAAAGAAGTCTATGGCTAGATGGATGTCGGGATTTCGTGGCGTTTTAACTTATTATAAAAACTTGCCCGGGAGATACCGAGCGCACGGGCTGCCATTGATTTGTTGCCCTTGTGTTGTTGAAGCGATTCGATAATTCGCTCCCGTTCTATTTTTGACTGTGCCTCTTGCGTGGAAGCAAAAAGTGAGGTTGATGGGGAATAACCGAGAGAATTCACCTCTTCTTCAATGAGGAGCGATTCAATGGGGATTTCAGCAGACTCTGAAACCAACACACCCCGCTCAATTACATTTTCAAGCTCCCGCACATTGCCTCGCCACGGCATTCTCAGCAGTAACTCAGCGGCCTCTTTAGAAAGTGCCATCGGCCCCTTCCCGTTTTGCTCTGTGTATTTTTTAATAAAATATTCAGACAATAAGGGAATATCATCCAGGCGTCCGCGAAGCGGCGGCAACATAATGGGCATCACGGCCAAACGGTAATAAAGATCTTCTCGGAAGGTCTTTTTTGCAATGGCTTCTTTCAAAGAACGATTTGTTGCGGCAACCAGCCTGACATCAATTTTGACATTTCGTGTACCGCCGACAGGACGGGCTTCACCTTCCTGCAAGGCCCGCAGTAGCTTTGATTGAAAAACAACGCTGGTATCACCGATTTCATCCAGGAAAAGGGTGCCGCCCTCCGCCTCTTCAAACAGACCTTTTTTGTTCTGAAAAGCCCCTGTGAAGGCTCCCTTCACATGACCAAAGAGTTCGCTTTCAAGCAGGTTTTCCGGCAGAGCACCGCAGTCAATGGCGACAAAAGGACGATGTTTACGAGGACTCATTTCGTGGATGGCCTGGGCAACCCGTTCTTTCCCCGTCCCGCTTTCGCCATAAATCAGTACTGTGGCTGTGCTCGGAGCAACAATACGGATCATGTGGAAAAGCGAACGCATTTTCTTGCTGTGACCGATCATGCCGCAAAAGGAGGTACTATTTTCATCAATTGTCGTTCCGTTCGAAACCCCATTACTCTTTTGCACCGGTATTTCCGGCTGAGCCAAGAGGTCATGAAGCACTTCAATCACACGAACAACTTGTCCACTCTCATCAACAATGGGATAGGCTCTCAGTTCCTTCTGGGGTAAACCTTGACGGCCCCCTTTTCGGATACTGCGGAAGTGCTTGCCGGAACTAAAGGCGCGCATACAAGGACAATCCTCACACGGCGTCTCTCGGTCGTGCATCAGGGCATAACACTTCTCCCCAATAGCATCCTTGCCCATCTTTCCAGACTCTCCACATAAAACGGCCTTATTCGCATAATCAATGGTGTAGTCCCGATTGATGACAATGAGCGGCTCGGACAAGCTGTTGAGAACTGAAAGATAGAAGTCTTGGGAATGAGAATCTGTAGAAGTTACCATGAAAATAACCTGTAACCAGTAATTTGGCGATAGATTACAGGATCACTCCTCTCGCCATCAATGACGTAAACCCTGCCTAAGAATGATCTACATCAATAGAAAAGCCGACCTGAATCCGTTCAATAATCAAGGCGACAGATTTATATCCCGATCAAGTACTTGTGCAGATGCCAAATCTTCCAGTGTATTGATGTTTATAAGTGAACGGAGTTCAGAATCAAGTTGTCGAAACCGTTCTTCCTGGAAAAAAAAGCAGTTCAAGTGATCGCTCAGGGAATGTAATGCGAGATCTTTTTTTTTGATTTGAGCAGTAACCACGGCGAGACATGTCGGGCTGTAGATAGCATGTAGTGGATGTAAACGACCTGCAATACGAGGAACAACAAGATCATAATTGAGGGAAAAAGGAAGCATGGCCCGAATGACATCCGGGCTCAGCTTAGGCATATCACAGGCGACGACAAACAAGTGTTTTTCCGGGATAGCTCGTAGTGCGGATTCTAAACCACCGATGGGGCCAAGTTCTGGAAGACGATCAGGAATACTTCGGTAGGGCAGGTGTGCAAAAGGACTGAGCGCGTCGGCAACAATCACCACTTCGGAAAAAATGGCTGCAAGGCGATCGCAGACCCTCTCAATGAGGGTCTGCCCGCTCAACTGAATAAAGGCCTTCTTCCCTCCGATGCGCCGTCCTTTGCCACCGGCAAGCACAACACCGGAGATCGACTCACACAAGTGCTTTGGCACTGATCGCATCGCCTTTTTGTCGGAGAAGGAAGACTGTCGGTATTAGCTTGTCGCCCGATTTTTTCTTATTGCCAACATCAGCAAACCAGTGCCCAGTAATATGACGCTGGTAGGTTCCGGAACAGGTGTGGGAGGGGAAGAATCAACAACCTGGACAAGACCATTCTGAATGATCGAAGAAATCGGCGGTCTAAAGAAACCGGCACCAAAGAGACCCGTGATTGGGTCATCAATGGAGATGATACTTGTTCCGACCGCGAGGGCATCAAATGTAATGCTGGCTAAAATACCACTCCCTGAAACACTGCCAAAAAAAAGAGAACCACTGGTAAA
>CAZRYI010000326.1:0-2605 GCA_964604255.1 uncultured Nitrospirota bacterium | reverse complement strand
CCTCAACCTGCTCCAGCTCTGCCATCATTTCAGTTGCAACCACATCGGTGACATGCGCCCAGATATCAACAACCTTGTTATAACGCTCTCCGTTCGTGATCAGTCCATCGACATACTGTCTTTCAATTTCGTTGACTTCCTCGCGCGCCTTATCAAGGAGTTCACCTTTTTTTGTTGGAATGTGCATATCATCAATGCATATTGAGATTCCGGCTCTTGTCGCATAGTGAAAACCAAGTTCCTTGACCTCGTCCAGGAAGACAATGGTTTCCTGATGGCTCGCCTCTCGATAAATTTTGGAAATCAAAGCAACCAGCGCTTTTTTATTAAGCGGTTTATTGATTGAGGAGAAGGAAATAGATGAAGGCAGTAATTCACCAAAGAGCACCCGACCGACGGTCGTGTCCACAAGCTCACCGGAGCGTCTCACCTTGATAATGGCGTGCTCTTCGACCGCATCCTGATCATAGGCAATGCGCACTTCTCCCGGACCGGAAAAGATCTTCCCTTCGCCTTTCGCACCCGCACGTTCTTTTGTCAACCAATAACAGCCCAAGACCATATCCTGAGAAGGCACCATGATCGGCTGACCGCTCGCTGGAGAAAGCACGTTATTGACCGATAACATCAACACACGGGCTTCGATCTGCGCTTCAACCGACAGAGGAAGATGTACCGCCATCTGATCGCCGTCGAAATCGGCGTTAAAAGCGGCACAAACCAGCGGGTGAAGACGAATCGCTTTCCCTTCGACTAAAACCGGATCAAAGGCCTGGATGCCGAGGCGATGCAGCGTTGGTGCCCGGTTGAGTAAGACGGGATGTTCCCGAATCACTTCATCTAGAATGTCCCAAACTTCGGGACTCTCTTTTTCGACCATCTTTTTGGCACTTTTAATTGTGGTGACTTCGCCCCGTTCTTCCAGCTTGTGATAAATAAAAGGCTTAAACAATTCCAGGGCCATTTTTTTAGGCAGACCGCACTGATGCAATTTCAAGTTAGGTCCGACAACAATCACTGATCGCCCGGAGTAGTCAACACGCTTTCCAAGCAGGTTCTGCCGAAAACGACCCTGTTTTCCTTTGAGCATGTCGGAAAGCGACTTCAGCGGACGTTTGTTTGAACCTCGAATGGCGCGACCTCGACGCCCGTTATCAAAGAGGGCATCGACAGATTCCTGAAGCATCCGTTTTTCGTTCCGGATAATAATCTGAGGGGCCTTCAATTCCAAAAGCCGTTTCAAGCGGTTATTCCGGTTAATCACGCGGCGATAAAGATCATTCAAGTCAGAGGTCGCAAAACGACCACCATCCAGGGGCACAAGCGGTCTGAGTTCTGGAGGGAGAATCGGAATGACATCCATGATCATCCATTCCGGCTGATTACCCGACTGCCGAAAAGATTCGACGACCTTGAGGCGTTTGGTCAATTTTTTCGTCGCAGCAACCGAAGTCGCCACTGCAAGTTTTTCCCGAAGCTCTTCCCATAATTCTTCTGGATCAATTCGCTTTAAAAGCTCACGAATGGCCTCTGCGCCCATTTCAGCAACAAAACCACTCGGGCCATGTTCGTCAATCAGCTCGCGATACTGGTCTTCCGTGATAATTTCTTTTTCTTTTAAGCCGGTTTCTTTAGGATCGACAACAATGTAGTTCTCAAAATAAAGCACCCGCTCAAGATGTTTTAAGGTGACATCTAATAGAATCGCCAAACGGCTCGGAATGCCCTTTAAAAACCAGATATGCGCAACCGGAGAGGCCAGTTCAATATGTCCCATGCGCTCACGCCGAACCTTCGATTGAATCACCTCCACACCGCACTTGTCACAAACGATGCCGCGATGTTTCATGCGCTTGTATTTACCGCAATTACATTCCCAATCTTTCACTGGGCCGAAGATACGTGCGCAAAAAAGGCCGTCACGTTCTGGCTTAAAAGTACGATAGTTGATGGTTTCCGGCTTTTTGACTTCACCATACGACCAAGAACGAATTTTTTCACTTGATGCAATGCGAATACGAATGGCATCAAATGAGACAGCGCTCTTTGATTTATCAAAAAAAGTCTTGACGGATTCTAGCTTACTCAGTGTTTCCATTGAACCTCCAAACCTTTAAAAAGGTGTGTTTACCTGAAGGGAAAAGTGCAATCAAGACTTGCGGGCCAAGGCTCCAGCGGGGATCAATTCCACATCAAGCCCGAGACTCTGAAGCTCTTTAATCAGAACATTGAAGGACTCAGGTAAACCCGACTCTAAAAAGTGCTCACCTTTAACAATCGCTTCATAAATACGAGACCGCCCAGGCACATCATCCGACTTGACGGTTAAAAACTCCTGGAGAATGGATGCCGCGCCATAAGCCTGAAGCGCCCAAACTTCCATTTCACCCAAACGCTGTCCACCGAACTGCGCTTTCCCCCCCAGAGGCTGCTGCGTCACAAGAGAGTAGGGCCCGATGGACCTTGCATGAATTTTATCGTCAACAAGGTGATGCAGCTTCAAAATATACATCACACCCACGGTGACAGGCCGCTTAAAAGCTTCTCCTGTTTTGCCATCATACAAAATGGTCTGACCACTCTCCGGCAGGTTTGCTTCACGGAG
>CAZRYI010000325.1:0-2606 GCA_964604255.1 uncultured Nitrospirota bacterium | reverse complement strand
CTATACCCTGGAATGTATCATCACCGCTTCCCAAAAACGTGAGCAATTCAATGCCAAAAACATTCTATATTCTTGACGGAACGGCCTATATTTACCGGGCCTTTTACGCTATTCGGGAGCTGTCAAACGCTGCGGGTTTGCCGACCAACGCAGTTTACGGTTTCACAAAAATGTTACAAAAAATTGTCGAGGGCAAAAAGCCGGACTACATTGCCATCGCCTTCGATGCCAAAGGCCCGACTTTTCGACACGCTTTATTTGAAGGTTATAAAGCCAATCGGCCACCCATGCCGGAGGCCCTCAAACCCCAAATTCCCTACATTGATCAAATCGTTGATGCCTTTCGGATTCCAAGCTACAAAGAACCAGGGCTTGAAGCCGATGATTTGATCGGCACCCTCGCAAACTTAGGCGTGAAGGCCGGTCTTGAAGTCGTCATTGCAAGCGGCGATAAAGACATGTACCAGCTCATCGGGCCACAGACCCGCGTTTATGATCCGATGAAAGAACAGGTCTTTACGACCGAGACCATTATTGAAAAATTCGGCATCCAACCGAATCAAATCATCGAAATGATGGGTTTGATGGGAGACCAGAGCGATCAAATCCCCGGTGTGGCCGGTGTCGGAAAAAAGACCGCGATGCAGCTCATTCAAGACTTCGGCACAATTGAACAACTCTTATCCCGCCTGGAAGAAGTGAAGAAACCCAAGTTACGGGAAAAGCTGCAAGCCAGTGTTGATATCGCCCGACTCAGTCGTGAACTCGTGACCATCAAAACAGACTGCGCCCTCCCCTTTGCGTTAGATGACTTTACCCTGCGCACTCCCGACATCGAAAAGCTCCGCCCGCTTTGTGAAGAACTGGGTTTCTCAACCCTACTCAAAACCCTCGCTCCCCGACCCAAAAAGCCGAAACCCTCCAAACAGGCCGGTGAAATAGTCGATGTCGCTGGGTTCTCAAAAACCCTTGATGCACTTAAAGCAGCACAAAGCATCGCACTCAGGCCCTTTACAACAGGACAAGGTGCAATCGACACCCTACTTTCAGGCATCGCATTGGCGACGCACACCGGCAAAACGGTCTACCTCCCCCTTCACCCAAAAGAGGCAATTCCCTCATCCCTCCTTAAATTGCTTTCAAGAACCGATATTCAGATTATCGGTCACGACCTCAAAACATTCCTGACGATACTCAAGCGCCAGGGCATTGCCTGTCAGGGAACATTGTTCGACACAAAAATCGCCCTCTATCTACTGAATCCGACAAAAAGAGACCACTCACTTGAATCTGCCGTGCTGGAATATTTGGATGAAGAACTGGATGACGACGCGGCACAGGCGCAAGGAGGACTCTTTGCCGAAAACAACATCTCGCCAAAAACCGTCGCCCCGAAACTTTGTCAGGAAGCCGAACTGCTTCTGCCGCTTTCAAAGAAACTCAGTGAAACCCTCACATCTCAATCCTTGTTGACGCTTTTTCAAAAAGTCGAAATGCCGCTCGTCTCCGTTCTCTCGGATATTGAAAGAACCGGCGTAAAAATTGATCTGCCAGCCCTGGCAAACATGTCTAAGGCACTTGCAGAAAAACTGGCGACAATTACACAGACTATCTATGAACTTGCCGGGCGTGAATTCAATATCAATTCACCCAAACAATTGGCGACAATTCTTTTTGATGAAATTGGACTCAAACCCATCAAAAAGACAAAAACCGGTTATTCAACCAACGAAGAAGTCCTTAAAAAACTTTCACTCCACCATGCACTGCCAGCAGAAATATTAAACAGTCGTCAAATTACCAAGCTCAAATCCACCTACATTGATGCCCTGCCAAAACTGGTCAAGCAAGAAACCGGACGTGTGCATACCCAGCTCAACCAAACCATTACCGCAACCGGCAGGCTTTCATCCAGCGACCCGAACCTGCAAAATATCCCCGTGCGAGGAGAAATGGGCCGCCACATTCGCGAAACCTTTATAGCCGATGCGGGATGTTACATCCTCTCAGCCGACTACAACCAGATTGAGCTGCGCATCCTGGCCCACCTTTCTGAAGACCCTCAATTGGTCGCCGCCTTCCAAAGCGGGGAAGATGTTCACACACAAACCGCAGTTGAACTCTTCGGCCTGTCGAAAGAGGAGATCACCCAGGAAATGCGTCGCGCCGCAAAAACCGTCAACTTCGGCATCATCTACGGCATCAGTCCCTTTGGACTTTCCAACAACCTGGGCGTGTCGATGAAAGAAGCGAAACGCTATATCGATCTCTATTTTGAACATTTCAGCGGCGTGAAAGATTTTTTTGAAGACACCCTAAAAAATGCCACCGCCAAGGGCTATGTCACTACCCTCTTTGATCGCCGCCGGACGATTACAGAACTTAAAAGCCAAAATAGTTTTACACGCGGTGTTGGCGAACGTTTGGCAATGAACACACCCGTGCAAGGCAGCGCCGCCGACATCATCAAGTTGGCGATGATCAACATTTCCTCCTGGATGGCAGATTCCGACCTCAAGAGCAAAATGACTTTGCAGGTACACGATGAACTACTTTTTGAAGTCCCAGAAGCCGAGCTTGATGTCATGAAAGAAAAGGTTCGAGAA
>CAZRYI010000324.1:0-2606 GCA_964604255.1 uncultured Nitrospirota bacterium | reverse complement strand
AGAGAAATTTTGGCATCCAACATCAACTTCTGGTCCGAGCAGCTCACCATCACCACCCCCTGGGGCATCCGTTTTGTGAACAAAGTTTTTTATGACGCCGATCAGAAGGAGTTGGTCGAGATTGACTACATTCTGGAATATCAGGCGCAATGCTGGAGCCTCGGTCTGTCATATATCGAATTTCCTGACCGAGAAGAGTTCTCGTTTTTACTGACATTGAGAGGACTGGGAGTAATCACACCCCAAAAATAGGGGCAGAGTTTACGATGCCCCAGGGTTTTAACCTGGAGATATTAAAATGAAAACAGACGACACAAATAAAACGCCAACGATTTTTCTGGTTTCGGATTCGACTGGAGAAACGGTAGAAAAAATGCTGAAAGCGGCACTCGCCCAGTTTACAAACGCGAAACCCGCCCTGGTTCGTAATCGCTACATCAGATCCGAAGAGAAAATCGAAGACGTACTCGCTGAAGCGAAAGCTCAGTCCGGCATGATTGTTTTCACTTTTGTTTCAGACCCCCTCCGAATGAAAATTCGGGAAGGCGCACTCAAGTCGGGCCTGTTTGCGGTTGATTTGCTTGGCCCCCTGCTCACCGCCATGAGCCACTACTTGCACAAACCGGCACATGCCGATCCTGGACGTCTTCATCGGATCGACACCGAATATTTCAGCCGTGTTGAAGCCGTGCAATTCACGGTAAAACATGACGACGGACAAAACCTTTATGGCATTGGCAATGCGGATGCCGTCCTTGTGGGGCCCTCCAGAACAGCCAAAACCCCTCTTTCATTCTATTTAGCCCGCTTCGGATACAAGGTGGCTAATATTCCGCTTGTGTTCAACATTCCGGTGCCAAGCGAGCTGACAGCCGTCAACCCCGCTCGCGTGATCGCTCTGATTATTGATCCTAAGCGGCTCATGGAAATTAGAATGGGTCGTGTCAAAAAACTAAAAACAAAAGTACCCAACTACGCCAATATGGAATCAATTGTTCAAGAACTAAAATTCTGTCGCGCGCTCTACAATAAAAATCCGAAGTGGAAAGTCATTGATGTCACAGGCCGAGCAGTTGAAGAAGTCGCAACCGATGTCATGACTTCATTACGAAAAAAGAAAACAGCCTGAAGAAGCTCAGGGAACCCCCAAAAAAAAGCCGTTCCATCACCACCTTACTTGCATTCTACAAGTAACCTGGCTAACATGTGACACCACTTGCCAAACGCAAGTACTTTCAAATCAAAAGTACTTGTCGCAACGAAGCCATGAAAAAAAAACCGCAACAATACAGATCACATTGCCCGATCAACTATGCTCAGGAAATGTTCGGAGACAAGTGGAGCCTCTTGATTGTTCGGGATTTGATGTTCAAAAAAAAGAAATATTATGGGGAGTTTTTGAAATCAGAGGAAAAAATTTCAACAAATATATTGGCGAATCGACTTGAGAAACTGGAAAAAAGCAACATCATCTCAAAAAAGCAAGATGAACATCATCACGCAAGATACATTTATGCTTTGACACAAAAAGGAAAAGACCTGCTGCCGATGTTACTTGAAATGTTGGCCTGGAGCGCCTTATATGACGACAAAAGCGAGGCACCCCCTTTATTTGTGAAGCGGCTCGAAAAAAATAGAACATCCCTGATTAAAGACCTGCGCACTCATTTGGAATTATTTTGATTGGATTTTCCAGCTTAACTGAGAATATTCCGCAAACTACCAATCCAGACTTTTTTGATCTCGGCCTTTAAAAGCAACTGCAATCCGATTCTGATCCGGGGTGTAAACCCCGATCAAATACCGATAGTCACTCTGAGAAATTTCCTCCCCGGCAGCGGCAGCACCCCCGATAGCGGATTCCAAAACCCGAACAAAGTCTTCACCCAGCGTGGCAGCTTCGGCAGTAGAAGTGCTTTGCTGAACAATCAAGAGAAACGAAAGTTCATCCCCCGTTTGATTGATTGCCGCATCCACCACAACTTTATTTTCCCTCATAAGTTTGATTGCGAGTGAGCGAATCTTATGGCCCAATATCGGAGCGCTTCTGATGGGCCTTTTTTCACTTTCAGTCTGAACCACTTCATTCTGCGTGAAAGTCCGCAAAAAATTTCCACTATTCATGGATGCAATCGTCACAATGGCAAGTGGAAATAAAATAACCACTGCAACAAGACGAAGTCGCTTTGACTTTGATGCTTTTTCAATCACAGTGCCGCATTGTGAGCAAAAATCGGTATTATCACTGACCATGCCACCGCAGCCGCTACACTCTAATAAAGCCATCTATATCCTTAAAAGTGCTCTGATTATTTTTTGATGTATGTTTTTAAATCCCGATAATAATTTTCGTGAGGGGCAAGCATGACCAGTTCCAGATCTCCGTCAAAAATGCGATAGGCAAGTAAATATTGAGTCGTTCCAATTTTAAATTTATGAATAAATATGCCTTTAAGGTCTCCCTTTTTTTCCACTCCAATTGCAGGGTTTTCCATAATACTTTTCACTTCCTGATCTAATATCGCTTTGTCTTTTTTTGAAAACTTCTTTAACTTTCTTCTAAAAAGACCTGATTGATAAATTTTCATCACAATCACCCAAACTGA
>CAZRYI010000323.1:0-2622 GCA_964604255.1 uncultured Nitrospirota bacterium | reverse complement strand
TGCGAAGTAGTGCAATCTATGGTGCGAATGCCTCAGGAAAATCGAATTTCATTAAAGCACTCAAAAAGATGCGCCAACTGGTTGTGCAATCCGCACGAGAAAGCCAGGCAAGCGAGAAGCTATCCGTAACGCCTTTCCTTTTGGACCATGAAAGCTCGCAGCAAGCAAGTGAATTTGAGGTGACATTTATTGCAGAAGGTGTTCGTTATCAATATGGGTTTGCTGCAACAGGAGAGCGAATTTGCGAAGAGTGGTTATTGGCTTATCCAAAAGGGCGTCCTCAACGATGGATTGAACGAATCTATGACGAAAAAATGCAATCTTACACTTGGGGGGCAATGACTGGGCTTTCAGGCCAAAAACAAGTTTGGAAAAAAGCAACCCGATCAAATGCCTTATTCCTTTCAACGGCAATGCAACTCAATAGTAAACAGCTTGAACCGATCTTTCGTTGGTTTGAAAAAAGATTACATGTTGTCGGTATCGGGTGGCATCCCGGATTTACAGCAGAACTGTGTGAAAAAAATGAGACAAAAAATAATATTATCCGATTTTTGAAAGCAGCGGATCTTGACATTGAAAATATTGAACTTGAAAAGGAAAAGTTCAACTCGGAGATGTTACCGAAAAGTATGCCAGATGCAGTAAAAAGAGAGGTGGAAGCAGAGCTTAAGGATAAGCCCATTGTCAATATCAAGACGATTCATATTTTGCCAGGTGGAGAAGAAATTCCATTTGATATGGATGATGAATCCGATGGGACGCGAAAGATTTTCACGCTTGCTGGGCCGTGGCTGGATACTTTAGAGCATGGTTACGTCCTCGTGATTGATGAATTACATAATAGCCTGCATCCCTTGATGGTGAAGTTTCTCGTTAGTCTTTTTCATAATAAGGAGACAAATCCTAAGAATGCCCAATTAATTTTTACCACCCATGACACCTCTATCCTGAATCAGGATGTTTTTCGACGGGATCAAGTTTGGTTTTGCGAGAAAAGCAAAGATCAATCTTCAATGCTTACACCTTTAATAGATTTTAGCCCTCGAAGAACGGAAAACTTGGAACGACGTTATTTGGACGGTCGCTACGGTGCTTTGCCTTATTTGAAAGATATCAAGGTAGCGATGGGGTTGTGAGTGGGAAGTGAGGGATTATTTCATAGGCGAAAAGCAAAAACGGCTCATGATCTTGCTCGAAAAAAATCGAATCGATCTCGCTATGATCGTGTGTTGATTATCTGTGAAGATTCAAAGACCGAACCAAATTATTTGCGTGAAATTGTCGATTTTCTTAAATTAAACTCGGCGAATATTGAAGTAGATGGCTCTTGTGGCTCAAGTCCGATAAGCGTCGTAAAATACTCGAAAAAAAGGTATTTGGAGGAAAAAAAGAAAGAAAATCCTTTTGACCGCGTATTTTGTGTTTTTGACAAAGATTCACATTCAAGTTACGAGCGAGCCTTAAACGAAATTTTAAATGCAAAACCCAAAAAAGTATTTCAGGCAATCAATTCGGTACCGTGTTTTGAATATTGGTTGTTGTTACATTTTAAATTTTCGACAAAGCCCTTTACAGCTATCGGACGAAAAAGTGCTTGCGATCATTTGATTCAAGAACTAAAAAAGGAATTTCCTGACTACTCAAAAGGAGATTCAGGGATTTATCAAAAATTGATGGATAAAACACATCAGGCAATTAAAAATAGTAAACGGAGCCTATTTTTTGCACAAAAATCCGGCACCGATAACCCCACGACCAAACTGCATGAACTCGTCGAATATTTACATCAGCTAAAGAACGGATAGGATCTCCAATTCATTTTTGTGTCGTTACCAGCACAGGCCCCGGCTCTGACCCAAAAATTTTTCAGTGACAACCCCTCCATTTTCACTCTGTTTCTTCCCCTAATTTAAGTTCGAGTGGCTTGGCTTTGTTTTCTCTTTTGGCTAGGCTTCCTGCTAATTTGTCCATGACTTTTTGCGCGGTTGCACGGTAGGTTGTCAGCTTGCCTCCGTAAATTGTCAGCAAGCGTGCATGGGCGGGATCATCCACCTCTAATACGGTTTCTCGTGGGCGCGTCCCGAAAGTATCCTGTCCGCCGGGCAGGACTCTCAGGCCAGCAAAGGCCGATTCAATGTGCGGTTTTTTTAAAGCTCGAAACTTCGGAAAATAAAACGCCAGGCTTTCCAGCAGGTAGCTCATCTCCGCCTCTGTCGGGCTGACTTTAGCAGGATCTCCGCTATAGGCGGTTTCCGTTGTGCCCACCATGATTCGCCCCTTCCAGGGAATCGCAAAAATGGGTCGTCGGTCTGTCGGCGCTTCTAAGTAGTAGATGCCCTGTGTCATTTCTCCAGCCAAAATAATGTGTGTCCCTTGCACCAAAGTCGTTTCAATGGGCGAAACAGTCGGTGTCATTCGCTCAAGTACCTGTGTCACCCAGGGACCGGCGGCATTGACCAGAGTACTGGTGATGCACTGTTGCCGACTGCCCTCATAAAAATAAGAAAGCGCAAAACCCTCACTTGTGCGATGTGCCAACTCGAACTGGGCCGGTACGCAGAGTTTTGCACCCAGTTTTTGTGCAGAGCGCATCACGGCCTGAGTGAGGGCCTGATCATC
>CAZRYI010000322.1:0-2630 GCA_964604255.1 uncultured Nitrospirota bacterium | reverse complement strand
TTTCAAACGCAGGGCATTTAATCGGATAAAACCTTCGGCTTCTTTTTGCACGTAGACCGTGTCTTTTTCAAAGGTGGAAATTTCAGGGCGATAGAGGGACTGCGGTGCCTTGCGACCCATGATGTCCACATTGCCTTTGTAGAGTTTGAGCCTTGCAATGCCGGTGACGCCTTTTTGTGCTTCATCCATCAAGGTTTGCAACATCTCACGCTCGGGAGAAAACCAATAACCATTGTAAATCATTGAAGCATATTGCGGGATTAGGCTGTCACGCAGGTGAAGGACTTCTCGGTCGAGGGTGAGCGATTCGACGGCCCGATGTGCTGTGTGCAAAATGGTGCCGCCCGGCGTTTCATAGATGCCGCGTGATTTCATGCCCACATAACGGTTTTCGACCAAATCAATTCGCCCGATGCCATGTTGTCCGCCGATCTGATTGAGTTTTTCGATCAAAGCCGCAGGAGAATAGTTGGTGCCATCAATGGCGACAGGATCACCGGCTTTGTATTCAATCTCTATGGTCAGAGGCTCGGCAGGCGCAGCTTCGGGTGAAACTGTTGTTGCAAACATGGACTCCAAAGGCGCTGTCCAGGGATCTTCCAGGATACCGCCTTCATAACTCACATGCAGCAAATTCCGGTCGATGCTGTAGGGTTTGTCTGCCGTGGCTTCAACGGGAATATTGTGTTTCGCGGTGTAGGCAATCAAGTCGGAGCGGGACTGAAAATCCCAATCACGCCAGGGTGCAATGATTTTAATCTGAGGATCAATGGCTAGATAGGCCAGCTCGAAGCGAACTTGATCATTGCCTTTTCCCGTTGCACCATGAGAAACAGCATCAGCACCTTCTTCGGCGGCAATCTCCATTTGACGTTTTGCAATCAGCGGACGGGCAATGGCAGTGCCTAAAAGGTAGACATCTTCGTAAACAGCATTGGCGCGCAACATGGGAAAAATGTAGTCGGCAGCAAAGGTCTCTTTGAGATCGCTGATGTAGACTTTGGATGCACCGGTTTTTTTTGCCTTTTCAGTCAAGGGAGAAAGCTCTTCGCCCTGGCCTAAGTCGGCGCAGTAGGCAATGACCTCACAAGCGTATTGCTCTTTTAACCAGCAAATAATCACTGAGGTATCGAGTCCGCCGGAATAAGCCAGCACAACTTTTTTAATTGTTTGTTTTATCATGGTTTCAGGTAGTGCTCCAGTATGGCCTGCTGCATCGGAAGCCGATTGGCCGCTTGTTCGAAGATGATGGCATTGGGGCCTTCCATGACCGCCGTTGTGATTTCTTCTCCACGGTGAGCCGGAAGGCAATGCATCACGAGGCATTCGGGGCGTGCTTTTTTGAGCAGTGCGTCGTTAATTTGATAGGGTTTCAGGACTTTTAGCAGTTCATCTCTGCCTGCTTCATCCCCCATAGATACCCAGACATCGGTGTAGAGAATGTCTGCGCCTTCGGCGGCTTTCATGGGATCGTGTTCAATCCGCATTTCAGTTCCCCATTTTTCAGCTTGTTTTTTCGCCTGCTCAAAAATGGCTGCATCCGGCAGTCGAGACGGTGGTGCAGCGATGGTGATATTCATGCCAACCAGGGCACCGCCTTCTAAAAGAGAGTTCGCCATGTTATTGCCATCGCCGATATAAACGAGCTTCAATCCCTGGAGTTTGCCACGGCATTGCTGAATACTGAAAAAGTCGGACAAAATCTGGCAGGGGTGATGCAGATCAGTTAAACCGTTGATGATGGGGATGCTCGCATACTTTGCCCAGTGCTCTAGTTTTTCCTGCCCGTGGGTTCTCACAATCAGGGCATCTAAATAGCTCGACAAGACACGAGCGCTGTCGGCAATGGTTTCTCCGCGTTTGATTTGCATGTCTTCAGAAGAAAGAAAGATGGGCAGTCCGCCCAGCCGCCAAGTCGCGACTTCAAACGACACCCGTGTGCGTGTCGAGGATTTCTCAAAAAGCAGGCCAAGCGATTTTCCCGCCAACGGACGGTCGGCAGCACCTTGTTTGTAGCTTGCCGCCCGATCAATCAGCGCTGCAATCTCTTCATAAGAAAGCGCACTTAAATCCAGCAGGTCACGCTTCGGCATGGTAAGGCTCCATTAAAATATCGGTCAAAACCCCAAACATCTCATCAATTTCCTCGCGTGTGATGGTCAGCGGGGGAATGAGCCTCAGGGTGTTTTCAGAAGTGCGATTGAACAAAATGCCACGCTCCTGTCCGGCTTTGATGACGTCGAGACTTTCCATCCCTAAATCAATCGCAATCATTAAACCTCGCCCTCGAATGTTTTTGATCACCGGGGCCAAGGCCCGCAGTCGGGTTAATTCTGAGAGCAAGTAAGCCCCCTGCTCTCGAACATTGTGCAAAAGCGCATCATTTTCTGTGAGCCGATCAAGCACTTCAATGCCAGCAGTACAGGCCAGAGGATTGCCACCAAAAGTCGAAGCATGGCTACCCGGCTGGAAACAGGCAGCGACGGATTCTTTTGCGAGCATTGCACCGATGGGAATGCCGCCACCCAGGCCTTTTGCCAGGGTCATAATGTCTGGTGTGATGCCTGTGTTTTCATAAGCATCCGATTATAAATCGCCGAGAATATTTTGACGCTATATTCTTCCTCATC
>CAZRYI010000321.1:0-2636 GCA_964604255.1 uncultured Nitrospirota bacterium | reverse complement strand
AAAGTCATTGGACTTTCTTTCAACATGCCCCTGCCACTGTTTAATCGAAACCAGGAAGAAGTGAGTCAGGCAAGGGCACATCGCAATATCAATCAAAATAAACTCACCGCAAAAAAAATAGAAATAGCGCGGGATGCAGATGCGATTTACCAACACTTCCACCTAGCAAAAACACGTTTTGATTTTTTTGGCGAAGACTATCTCAAACAACTATCCAAAAAGAGCATCTTCCCCAGACGCGCCTATGATGCCGGAGAAATCAGCATTTTTGAATTCAGCATCGCCCAGGCCCGATTAACAGCCGCCCACCTATCCTATCTGGATGCCCTGCTGGTACTGCTGAAAACAAAAGCCGAACTTGATGCACAGTTGATTTATTGTGTGTCTTGATAAAATAATGATTTTAAAAGTATCCTGGAATAGTTGTATTTCTATGGCTGTAATGAGCCAAACTGAAAAGAATATTTCAAGACCTAGCCCTCATTTTTTCATCTTAGAATTTGTTCAATTCTTTGCAACTAATTAACATTTGAACATTTGTTGTCTGGATGCTAAGGTAAAGAAATAGAATAGTAATGGAGGTAGGATTTATGCGTCTTTCTATTGAGGTAACTTCAGAACAGCATAATAAATTAAAAGCTGTTGCTGCTCTGAGCGGTCAAACGATCAAAGACTATGTACTGGATCGGGTATTGCCAGACACAGAAGCGACTGCTTTGGATCAACTAGAGGATTTTCTTAAACCCCGGATTGAAGCTGCTGAACGTGGTGAATTTTCCTCCCGTTCCGTTGGACAAATTGTTGAAGATGTAAGACAAGATATGAAATGACTCAGCCTTATCAATTAATCAAAGAAGCAGATGCTGATCTTGAAGGTATCACTCGATACACCTTCAAAAAATGGGGAGAACAGAAAGCCATAAAATATCTTGATCGAATTGAGCAATGTTTATGCTGTATCGCTAAAAGCAAATTCTGGAAACAACCCTTCCCCAATAAATACCCAAAATTACGTGTAATCCGTTGTGAGCATCATTATATCTTTTACCTTCACAGCGAAAACAAAATTCCTTGTATCATAGCGGTTCTTCATGAACGTATGGATATGCTTACACGCATTAAAAACCGTATCAATGCTTAAGGAAAAACCCATCAAAACATGATCCCTTTTATTGCACAGATGATCTTATGAAAAAATCTATCAAAGCGGCGCTTTTATCGGGTGTGCTAGGTGCGGGTGCGGGACATCTTTTTTTGAAGCGATATCGGCGGGGCGCGATTTTAATTTTTAGTACACTTTCCTGTCTGGTGATTATCGCGACGCAGGCGATTAAACAAACACAAGTCATTTTTGACAAGCTACCCTCTCCGAATGAAGCCCCTGGTTTTGATGAACTTTCAGTCTTGCTGACAGAAAACTTAAACAAGGAAGATTTTGTTCTGACTAATGTGGTCACAATGCTGATCATGCTTATTTGGACGCTGGCTGTGTTTGATGCCTATAAAATCGGCAAAGACATGGAAAAAGAAAAGGAACAGGAAATGGAAAACGGGCAATGATGCAAAAGAGGATGGTTTTCAATGGAGGATAAATTGAAGCGTTTACACTTGAATCACATCGCGATGGTCTTGTTCCTGGTTTTACTTCCGGCTATTGCACAGGCACATGGTATTTCTGAAGAAGACAAGGCCGCGATGTTAAGTGGGGGATACTTACAGTATTTATGGCTAGGTGCGAGCCATATGGTCACCGGATACGATCACCTGCTTTTTATTTTCGGGGTCATTTTCTTTTTGACCGGTTTTAAAGATATTGTGAAATACATCACCATCTTTACGGTGGGGCATAGTCTGACGCTTGTTTTTGCGACGATATTGGGCATCACCGCCAATTATTTTTTGGTCGATGCCGTGATCGCCCTGAGTGTTTGTTACAAAGGCTTCGATAATCTAGATGGTTTTAAGAAATACTTGAAAATGCCTTCACCGAACCTCATGTGGGTTATTTTTATTTTCGGGCTGATTCACGGTTTTGGCCTTTCCACAAGGCTTCAGCAATTGCCTTTAGGGGAAACCGGTCTGATTATGCGCATTCTTGCGTTTAATGTTGGCGTCGAATTGGGGCAGGTGACGGCCCTGACTGTGATGCTGATTTTGATTGCAGGCTGGCGACGAACCCGATCATTTGCTCAATTCAGCACGGTTTCTAATGCGGGGCTTATTTTTGCGGGGCTCTTTTTATTTTTAACGCAAATGCATGGTTATACCCACACGACAGATCCGGATAGTTTTGGATTCAGTGCAGACAACCATTTTCATGAACATATTAAGATGGAAGAAAAAATTTTAGAGGAGCAGCGCAGCCAGCACGATTCAATTTTTTAGCTCTTTTTTTAGGAGGAATTTAATGAAAAAGTTATCGATTTGTTTACTGATTTTATTTTCACTTTCAAGTCCCTTGGCCTATGGTGGTGAGGGGCACGACCACGGTCAAGAGCCGACTGAACCCATTTCAGAGAGTGCTGCGGGAGAAAAAGCAATGGCTGTGGTGAAAAGCATCACCAAAAACGGGAAATTACCGGAGTCCTGGGCCTCGCTTGAACCTGATAAAATAGGACAAAAAACTTATAAAAAGG
>CAZRYI010000320.1:0-2661 GCA_964604255.1 uncultured Nitrospirota bacterium | reverse complement strand
CCTGCCAGTCCGTCTTTTCTTTGGAGCGTTTTCCTTTGAGATGGGCTTCAACGGCCTCAGAAAGCACCGCATTAAAAGGTGCAGCGATCAGGTTGCCAATTTGGATAAAGGCAAAAAAAATGATCGTAGACAGGGTGACAGCAAACAAGGGCCAGAGCAGCCAAGCCAGCCAGTCGAGCGCCGCGGGCAGCAGCCAGGTAATCAAACTTGAAAATTGCCCGATGCCAAAGGCAATCAAAAGTGAAAAAAGGAGGGTGTTAATAACAAGGGGGATGAGTACATAACGGCGGATGCCCTGCACCCGAATCAGAGCAAAACCGCGCAGAAAATATCCTGCACCTTTGAAAGGGTTACCTCGCATGAAGGATCTCAAATGCCATTGATCTTAACAATCCCGAAAAATAAAGTGGCGAAGTATAGTGGGAAATGAGGTCTTAGCGCAAAGAGAGAAAAAAGGAAGCTCTGATTAAGGCTGTATTGACTTTTGTGCGCACAAATGACATCATTTTAAATATGCAAAAAATCACTGTTGAGGATTTTGAATGGGATGATGGCAACCGAGAAAAATGCCAGAGCCATGGTCTATCACTTGATGAGATTGAACAGTTTTTTCATCAGGACAAACTGTTCGTGAGCCCGGACTTTAAACATTCTCAAAAGGAAGAACGATTTCTTGCAATGGGAAGATCAATCAATGGGCGTCCGATGTTTGTTGTTTTTGCGCTTCGTAAATCGGAAGGCAGACAGCTCATTCGCCCGATTAGTGCCCGTTACATGCATGAAAAGGAGGCCAAGAAATATGAAGAAAAAAATGCCTGAATTCAAAAATGATCAAGACGCGGAAAATTTTCTTGATCAGGATTTGAGCGAATATATCGACCCTAAAAACTTCAAACAGGTGAACTTTGAATTTTTACCAAAAACTAAAAAAGTCAATATTCGCTTTTCAGAGGCACTGCTGAATGTGGTTAGGGAAAAGGCCGAGCAGGAAGGAATTTCCTACCAGAAGTTCATTCGGAAAGCAGTCGAAAAGTTTGTTTCAGTAAACTGAATCCTCTACAGCAAGCCTTCAAAAAAATCATTCCCCTTGTCATCTACGATGATGAAGGCGGGGAAATCTTTGACGGTGATCATGAAGATTGCTTCCATGCCGAGTTCTTCGTAGGCGATGATTTTGACTTCCAGAATACATTCCTTGCCGAGCACACCCGCCGGGCCGCCGATGGAACCCAGATAAAACCCGCCATTTTTATGGCAAGAGTCCGTGACGCCTTTTGAACGATTTCCTTTTGCCAGCATCACCAATGAACCACCCTGATCCTGAAAGAGGGGGACATAGGCATCCATGCGTCCCGCAGTGGTCGGACCGAAGGAACCGGAGGCATAACCTTCCGGGGTTTTTGCCGGACCAGCATAATATATAGGGTGATTCTTAAAGTAGTCGGGTAGATCCTCTCCCTGATCAAGTCGTTCTTTTAGTTTTGCATGGGCGATATCTCGTGCAACGACAATTTTGCCGGAAAGAGAGAGTCGGGTGGCAACGGGATGTTTACTCAAGGTGGCTTGAATTTGTGCCATGGGCTGATTCAGATCAATCTGGACGGCTTCTGCTTTCAGGGCAACTTGCCCTTTTAGATATTGTGCCGGGTGGTTTTCGAGCTGTTCCAAAAAAATCCCTTCGCGCGTAATTTTTCCTTTGATGTTTCGGTCGGCACTACAACTCACACCCAGGCCGATGGGACAGGAAGCACCGTGTCTGGGTAGTCGAATGACGCGGGCATCCAGGCAGAAATATTTTCCGCCAAACTGCGCGCCAATACCTAATTCGCATGAAACTTTCATCACCGCTGCTTCGGTTTCTAAATCGCGAAAGGCATGGCCTGATGAGCTACCTGAAGTCGGCAGTTGGTCGAGATAACCTGCTGAGGCCAGTTTGACGGTTTTAAGGGTGAGTTCGGCAGAAGTGCCTCCGATGACAAAAGCAAGATGATAAGGCGGACAGGCAGAAGTGCCAAGGGTCTTCATCTTCTCCCGCATGAAGTTTAGCAAGCTTGTTGGATTTAAGACCGCCTTTGTTTCCTGATAAAGAAAGGTTTTGTTAGCCGAACCACCCCCTTTTGCCATGAAGAGAAAGTTGTAGGAGGCTTCTCCACTTGCGTAGAGTTCAATCTGGGCAGGCAGGTTGTTTCCGGTGTTTTTTTCTTCGTACATGCTGATGGCAGCATTTTGTGAATAGCGGAGGTTGTTGTTGCTGTAAGCCTTGAGAATGCCTTCGGAAAGCGCAGCTTCATCAGAGCTGCTTGTCCAAACTCGGCGTCCTTTTTTGCCCATGACAATTGCTGTTCCCGTATCCTGACAGAGTGGGAAAATACCTTCTGCGGCAATCACGGCATTTTTGAGCAGTTGATTTGCGACATAGCGATCATTTTCAGAACTTTCCGCATCATCCAATATCTGAGAGAGCAGTTTTAAATGAGAAGGTCTCAGCATGTGAGAGACGTCCGTAAAGGCAGTTTCTGCTAGCAGGCTTAAGGCTTCGGGTGCAATGCTTAAGATCTCTTTTTTTTCAAAAGATTTCAGGGAAATATGATCTTTTGTGAGCAGGCGGTAATCGGTCAAGTCTTCTTTAAGCGGAAACATCTCTTCAAATTGATCGGACAT
>CAZRYI010000319.1:0-2670 GCA_964604255.1 uncultured Nitrospirota bacterium | reverse complement strand
GCTGCCGCGCCTTGTGTGCTGCGCCGAATAGTGCTGCTTGTTGGTTTAAAATCACTTTGACCGGAATGGCTTCCAGCGAGGCGGCAAAGCGGCCTTTGGCAAAAAAGGCTTTTATGAAAGTGCCGTCTTTCAGCTTTTCCAGTATTTTGGGCGCGATCCCACCAGCAATATAGACCCCACCACTTGCCAGCGTTTTTAAAGCAAGATTCCCTGCTTCAGCACCATAAAGCGAAACAAAAAGATCCAGACTTTGCACACATCGCTCAGACTGATCTGCCAGTGCAAGTTCGGAAATGACACTTGATGGGTCTTCTTTTTGAAATCGTTCAGAAACTTCCGCAACTTCATTTCCTTGTGCGCTTGCTTCTAAAAACCGGTAAATATTGAGCAGGCCCGGCCCGGAAAGCACTCGCTCATAACTGACGTGCTGATACTGTTTTAATAAATATGCCAGTAACTGGCTCTCGATTGTATTTCTGGCTGCGAAGTCGCAATGTCCTCCTTCCGTAGCGGATGATTGATATTGCAGACCATCCCAAAAAAGTATTGCTTCGCCAAGACCGCTTCCCGCCGCAATGACTGCCCGGTTGCCATGAAGGTCAGTCTTTCCGGTATTCAAAGTGAAAAAGTCCTGTGTTTTTAGAGAAGATATCCCGAGGGCTGTTGCTTCCAAGTCATTGATTAGGCTGACAGAAGGAATCTTTAACAGGCTACTCAATGCAGCCGAGTCGATCATCCAGCGTAGATTGGTCAGTTGGCAGCACCCTTGATTGACCGGCCCCGCTACGCCAAAACAGGCGGCATCAATTTTGTGTGGCTCTCCCTTCAAAAACCACTGAAGTGCGTCAATCAGGCGCTCGTAACCTTTTGAAAGCAGTGTTGCTTCGCGAAGTGGTTCGGCACCCACCTCATCTGAAAAGAGTGCTAGGCGGGTATGTGTCGCCCCAATATCCCCGGCCAGAATCATGTGTTTTCCTTCACCCCTGAATCAATGGGTTTGATCAATACCAGGAACATCGCAGCGGCCATGCCGGAGGCACCAAAAACCATGCACATCACCATAATCTGGTAGCGCACGGCAATAAGAGGAGAGACCCCGGAAAGAATCTGTCCTGTCATCATGCCCGGTAATGAGACCAAACCAACCGCGAAAAGAGAATTGGTAATCGGAATCAGCGAGGCTCGGAGGGCGATGCTTCGGGCTTCGATGTAAGATACCTGACGCGACATCTCGGCCTCCATTCTTTCGGCGGCAAGAGAAATACTATTCATCGCCTGAGAAAAAATCATTCCGGCCAAAGGAATTAAAATGCGCGGGGTATACCAGGGACGCAGGTCAAGGACTGCCTGAGAAACCAGTGCAAGTGTCAGCCCCCCTGCAACAATAATTGCGCTGAAGGCTTTGAAGAAAAGATGTTTGCGCTCAGCCTTGATTGTACGAAGCGCAATCCAACTGGAAGTGCTGACCATGATCAGCAAAACAAACAGGACAATCAGAGCCTGATCCGACTCGAAGATCAGGTTTAAAAAATAACCGACGAGCAGCAGTTGGGCGAGCATTCTGGAAATCGCATAAAAAGCATCACGAAAATCCAGAGACCATCGATAATAAATTGCAACAACAATCAAGGCGGGAATAAAAGAAAGAATTAAATCCCCAAAGGGGATGAGCTGAGCAGTTTGGGACATCTTTAGGAAGCTCTGATTAGGTCTGGGTTGAATTTTTCAGGAGAAAAAATTTCCTGATTCAAGGCGCAAATTGCAGAGAATAGCTGGCTCTTTTCAAGATTTGCAACGCGGAAGCTGGGGATTTTTGCCCTGAAAAAACAATTCATGACTTGATCAGAGCTTTCTTTAGACAGTGGCCTCATCAGAGCTTCTTTTTAAAACAGTGCTATCTCCGATTTTTCTTTCGGGCCTTCTTTGCATCTTTATTCTTTTTTTTCTTTTTTGCTTTTACAGCGGCGCTGCTTGTGGACTTTTCTGGCATTTCCATTTCTGGATCTTCTGCTTCGCCATAACCTCCTGCGGCGGGGTCCTGATTGGAAAATTTTGAGAGGACGCTTTCTTTGTCGTCTTTGTCGGTCATCGTAACTCCTTGTTTCACAAGTGGTTGAAGAGGTATCAGTCTACGGTTAGTTTGAAAGCTGAGTCTAGCGTTTATGTCGATTGAAGATCAAGAATAAGGGCGTCCTAAAGTCTACCCGAGGTAAATTCGATGTTGCGGCGGATTTTCTGCTCAAAGCGCTTTCCGGAAGATGTATGGCCAACAAGATTGATTGTGACATCTTGAGGCAAAGACCCGATCAGGGAAAAAGAGAGTCTAATCACCGCTCTTTTGCCAGACTTTATTTTCTTTTTATACCAAAAAGGAGATCCGCGTCTCAGGGAAAGCCCATCAGAATTTTCAACCCATATTTCAGCTTTTTTGAGATCTTCCCTGGCTTGCAGCGTAATGATCAATTCCCATGCACCCCCGTATTCCGGCACGCCGTCTAAATGCACCTGAAGCGAAACGGCCTCGACAGTTTTAGCTTGAAGCGGCGAGTCGAGGGAAAGAGCAAAAAAGGTGAACAGAGAAAGCAGCAACATGGTTTTTCCTCCGATGGTTTTAATTGCCATGATCATTTAAAAAGCCAGTACTTGAAATTCCAGAAATTAAGCCTTTTT
>CAZRYI010000318.1:0-2683 GCA_964604255.1 uncultured Nitrospirota bacterium | reverse complement strand
TTCACGTGTCTTTCCTGTTCCAGCCTCCGCAAGAATAATGACACGAGGGAGCGACAAAAGGTCATACCACTTTTTTGTTCCTGATAATCCGAAGAGGTGAGAGAGGTCGTAAGAGTCTTCGTTGAAGGTGTGATCTTTTGAGATCGGGAGGAATGTGCGATTCAGCTCAATGAAGTCAATTACCATTTCAAAATTTTAGCAAAACCGAATTTAATTTCACACGAAAAACCCCAGAATCGAATTTCTATCTGCAAAAAATTCAAGGCATTAGAAAAAAGGTATATTTAAACCGAAACCGGGCGGACTTTTAAAAGTGCATCGGCATATTTTTCCCGAGCTTCTTCCAGGGCATAATCCGCCTGCAAACCCATCCAAAATTGTTCCGATGTACCAAAAGCGCGGGCAAGACGCAGTGCCGTATCCGCAGTAATCGCGCGTTTTTTCAAGACGATTTCATTGATACGACGCGGCGGCACGTCAATCGCGCGTGCGAGTGCATTTTGACTGATCGACATCGGGACTAAAAATTCTTCAAGTAAGATCTCCCCTGGGTGAATATTGGGTTTTCATTTTTCTTCATCACAGTCTCCTAATGATAACCCAATACCCATCCTACTCCGCCTCCTTGATCACCACATATTCACGCTCAATCTGTCGATGAAAGGTTTCAGGCAAATCTGCCCAATCGTGGACATCAACCATAATCGGGATCGCACTCATTTGTAGCGCTTCCTGTATGTCTGGAAGATTGTTGTTGCGGCACTTCAGGTCTTTGGGGTTTCGCAGGACGATATCCAGATCACTGGTTTCGTGGCTGCCGCCACTCACACGGCTGCCATAGGCCCAAACTTCTGCATCGGGGAGATGAAGGCTAAGCAGTTGAGACAATAATGCCAAATAGCGTTCCGGGAGATTAAGCGTTGGCATCAAAGACCTTTTGTATTTCTTGGGCTAAGGCCCGCGCATCTTTTAAAAAATCGGGCAGGAGTTGCAGGGTTTCATTGGCAAAGGTTTCGCTATAGTCGTGTGCAGTGGCATTTCGGTTTTTGCGGTAAGCCAGCCAGCGCTCCACACCCGCCAGATCAAGTAATCCGTGTTTCCCGGCCTGACGCAATACATCATTAAACACGAGTCGATCCACTTCTTGCGGATTGCCCCTAAATGCCTTCAGTGCTTTTCGTAATAACTTGCCCGTGGTTTCCAGTGAAAGTTCAAAGCTTTTGATCGCGGCGTTCCGGTAAAGATCATGGAGAATGGGATTGTTATCTTTTTTATCCAGCGCGAGCAGTGCCTGTTCTAATGTATCCAGTGTTTTCAGTAGGTGTTGAACATTTAATGCCATTGTATGATTTCCTTATTTGACAGGGCTTAAAGACGGTAAAAGACCTACACCCAATTCTCCAGCTTCAAACCCTTCACGCATATTAAAGTA
Organism: uncultured Nitrospirota bacterium; assembly: GCA_964604255.1. Lineage (GTDB taxonomy): Bacteria > Nitrospirota > Nitrospiria > SBBL01 > JAADHI01 > JAJDBU01. The sequence continues at coordinate 1,251 of CAZRYI010000318.1, read as the reverse complement.
TTTTTGATTGTTGCTGACGAGGATGGCATTAAGGCTCTTTGCTTTGGGCGGCAATCATCCTGTCCATCGCGCCAATGGAGGTGCCGTTTGTTTCCAAACTTGTGCGGAGAATGGCATGGTGTTCGGCAGCATCTTTTCCCCAGGGGATGACGGATAGATAGCGGACAAAATCATTGATAACCTGTTGTAAACAGTTTTGCTGTTTTACTCAAGGGAGTCACCTCCTAAATTTTACAAATGATACATCTCCAAATATGTATCATTTTACAGCAAGGATCAATGCGGCCACTTTGTGTGATCAAGCAATTTCATCAAATTTTGTTTCGCTTGATGGGCTTTGCGAATTGATATCAACTATCCCGAAAATTCATTATCTCGATCAAGTCGTCATCTCTAATGTTTCAATTTTTCTACAAATCCGTGAGTGCAAACTTTCAAAAATTCACAGCCTGAGTCTTCGCATACAAAAATCCAGCACTAGAGTCTCAAGAGTGTTACTATTTTGCAAATCTATGCTAGGATAGGATCAGTTGTTTTCGTGAACAAAACTAAAAAGGGATAGTGTGTCAAATCATCAAATCAATCCAGACACTGGCACTCAGACTATCGCTTTTTCCCCCTCTTCCGACTCTGATGAGGCCGCAAACAAACTAGGCCGCCGAGAAAATATACTGCTGATTGTTGCGCTGTTGCTGACTGTGTTGATTTATGCCCCCACGATTCGCTGGCTTTTTGGACGCTGGACGATGAGCATCTGGCATAACGGTCACGGCCTGTTTATTCCCCCCATTGTTGGCTACCTTGTTTGGCAGAAGCTCGGTTCTCTACGCCATTTGCCGAGGGAAAGCAGTCCCTGGGGATTTGTCATTCTGGTGCCTGCCCTGGCTTTGCATGTGCTGGATGTCGGCATACACACAGAAATCCTTTCTGCCATATCCATTGTCTTTTTACTGCCGGGCATGTCGCTTCTTTTTCTGGGTGCGAAACGGACAAGGGCAATCGTCTTTTTACTCTTTTTTCTGTTCTTCATGCTGCCGCTGCCGCTGGGTCTGACGAAGGGCATTCACATTGTATTACGCGACATTACTGCTGCAAATATCGCCTGGGTGGTTCCGAAAATGGGTGTTCCGATTTTTGTCGAAGGCACCATGATCAACCTGCCGAATGCGAACCTTTTGGTTGCCGATGCCTGTAGCGGGTTTTCAACACTCTATGCCATGGCGGCGGTAACTTGTTTACCGGTGCATGTTT
>CAZRYI010000317.1:0-2694 GCA_964604255.1 uncultured Nitrospirota bacterium | reverse complement strand
TTCAAATTCCGCTCCACCGAATCAGGTGATCTACCCATGCTCAAAGACCTGATGCGAACCATTCGCGAAGGTATTCCGGGTTACATGCCTTCCTTCCGAAATATGGGAGAATCCGAAATCAGGGCAGTAGCAATGTATTTAACCAAAGAATTTATTCAGGAAGAGCTGCCCACTGAGACAACCATCAAGTATGTGGATCACGTTGGCCCCTATACTTATTCGACTCAAAGTGCCAGACGCGGTAAGTTGCTTTTTTCAATTATGAAATGCAATGAATGCCATGGCGATGATGGCAAGGCCGGACGGATGGATCTGAAAGATGAACGAAAGCTCATGATCCACCCGGTTGACCTCACCCGACAGGAAACCTTCGGAAACGGAACAAAGCACGAAGACATCTACCGTACCATTATGACCGGACTGGACGGCACACCCATGCCTGGTTACAACGATTCCTTTGCCGGTGAAGAAAACAGTGCCTGGGACTTGGTGCATTATATTCTTTCCCTGCAAGGACGGTAAATGAAGGGAACGGAAAAAGGACTTCAGCATCTCTTTACCGACAGAGCGGGCGGCCTGGTTTTATCCGACTGGGTTGCACATGGTCTGGAGTTCATCGCCGTTTCTCTCATTGTGCTTGTTGCCCTCACGGTGCTGATCATCGTGATCCTGTTTATTGTCGATGTGAACCAGCACCGGAACGCCATCCGGCGGAACTATCCGGTGCTGGGCCGTTTTCGATACCTTTTTATCCGAGCGGGGGAATTTTTCCGACAATATTTCTTTGCCATGGATAGGGAAGAGATGCCCTTTAACCGCGCCGAACGCGAATGGGTTAATCGGGCGGCAAACAATACAGAACACACCATCCCCTTTGGTTCGACGAATAATCTAAATGTGCCTGGCACACCTATTTTTGTAAGCTGTGCCTTTCCGACCTTGGATGTTGACGCGGTGCAATCACAGCCAATGCTGATCGGCAGCGATTGCCGAAGCCCCTACCATGCACCTTCTTTTTTCAACATCTCCGCCATGAGCTATGGGGCACTTTCCATTCCTGCGGTTCGGGCACTTTCCCTTGGTGCAAAATCGGCAGGATGCTGGCTGAATACCGGAGAAGGTGGGCTATCGCCCTATCATTTGGAAGGCGGCTGCGATATCGTCTTTCAGATCGGCACAGCAAAATACGGTGTGCGTGATATCGACGGTCAATTGAGCGACGATAAATTACAAGAAATTGCCAAACATCCAGAAGTTAAAATGTTTGAGGTTAAACTGAGTCAAGGCGCAAAACCGGGAAAAGGTGGCATTCTACCCGGCGAAAAAGTCACCCAAGAAATTGCAAAAATACGTGGCATTGCAGCAGGGAAGGACTCCATCTCACCCAACCGGCATCCAGAGATCGACTCTGTGCAAACCCTACTCGACTTTATTGCCCATATTCGGAAAGTCACTGGCAAGCCCGTAGGCTTCAAAACCGTCGTGGGCGCAGGTGAGTGGTTGAATGCCCTCTGTCTCGAAATATCAGAACGTGGTATAAAAAGCGCACCGGATTTCATTACAATTGATGGTGGCGATGGGGGATCAGGTGCCGCCCCCATGCCCTTAATGGACAATGTGGGACTTTCCTTGCGGGAGGCATTGCCCATGGTGGCGGATATATTGATTCAGCATCGTCTCAAGGCCCGGATTCGCCTGATTGCTTCAGGAAAACTCATTACCCCAGCCGATGCGGCCTGGGCTTTGTGTGCCGGTGCGGATTTCATCAACTCTGCACGGGGATACATGTTTGCGCTTGGCTGCATCCAGGCCCTTAAGTGCAATACAAACCTCTGCCCAACTGGCGTCACATCCCATAATCCGCGCTTTCAGTCGGGACTCAATCCTAAATTTAAATCCGTTCGGGTTGCAAACTATTGCAAAAACCTCGTTCATGAAGTCGAAATGATCGCCCACTCCTGTGGCGTACAGAAACCACGTGCTCTGCGACGAAGCCACGTTAGAATTGTAGGAGGCCAGCTTCTCTCGCAAGCAATGGATGAAATTGAAGCCCCTTCTAAACCTTCGACACCGACCTAAAATGCTGAAAAACCAACAAGAAAAAGTATTTTATTAAAAATATTATCCCAAATGAGAAAAAGGAGTCCCGATGAAAAATGTTGTCATCACCTTAGGAATTGCCCTCACCCTGGCCGCATTTGCCGGTCTTAGTGTCGTTTACGGCGGACTCTTTAATGTCTCAGCGCTCTGGGAAGACCCTGCTCTGGTGCGTTGGGTTTTGAATGAGACTCGCGAAAATTCTGTGAGGAGTCGCGCCGCATCAATCAAAACCCCCGAACTTGGTGGTGCAGAACAGGTTGAAGAAGGCTTTCGTAGTTTTCGGGAAATGTGCGCTATTTGTCATACACCACCGGAAGCAACAGATTCTCCAACGGCTCAGGGACTCAATCCTCAGGCCCCGGATCTTGCAGAAAAAGCCTTGCATATGTCCGAAGCAGAGTTATTTTGGGTCATCAAAAATGGCATCAGGATGACAGGAATGCCCGCTTGGGGACCAAGCCACAAGGATCCCGAACTTTGGAATATTGTTGCATTTATCAAAACCTTGCCTAATATGAGTGGTGCAGACTATGAGGTGATGGATCAGTATGCGCCAAAGGGCCATAGCCATAGCGGCGGGGGACATGGCGATGG
>CAZRYI010000316.1:0-2697 GCA_964604255.1 uncultured Nitrospirota bacterium | reverse complement strand
GCAGAGGCTCAGAAGATTCGCGCCGCCGGTCAGGCAGTATCTCAGCGGATTATTGATGAAACCCTGACGACTCGCTTTTTACAATTCAAGGCATTTGAAAGTCCCAACACAAAATTCATCTACATGCCAACAGGTAAAGACGGACTGCCGGTGATCATCAGCCCGGAAGTAGGGCCGGCGCATTAAATAATGGAAACAACACACGACACACACTTTGAGGGTCGCTGGTGGCAATGGCCGCCTTTACGCAATGGCTTGAGTGCCGGTTTAATCGCCACGCTTGCTTTTGTCTTTGCGCATCTGGATCTTATTTCTCAGTCTCTGGAAAACATGCTCTACATGCTGTCCATTCCCATTGGCGGTTGGTATTGGATGCGCGAAGGCGCTGAAGCCCTGATCTCTGAACGCGAAATCAGCATTGACCTCCTGATGATTGCCGCAACGACGGGTGCCGCCCTGCTGGGTCTTTGGGATGAGGCTGCATTTTTGGTCTTTCTTTATGCAACAGCGGAAGGTCTGGAGGAATATACCTACGCGCGTGCCCGCTCAGCCATTCGCGCACTGCTCGACTTGGCCCCCAAAGAAGCCTGTCTGCTCAAAGGAAACGACGAAATCATCGTGCCAGCAGAGCAACTTGTGCCTGGAGATCGTTTTCGTGTGCGTCCGGGTCAGTCGATTCCCACAGATGGCATTATCCGTGCTGGGACATCCAGCCTGGATGAATCTCAGGTCACGGGAGAAGCCGTGCCCGTTGACAAACAGGTGGGAATGCAGGTTTTTGCAGGTTCCCTCAACCAACAAGGGGCACTGGAAGTCGAGGTCACCAAAACCTTTGCCGATAACACCCTCAGCAAAATGATCCATCTCGTTGAGTCGGCTCAGGAACAAAAGGGAAAGGCACAGCAATGGATTGATCGTTTTGGTCGCGTTTACAGCCCGGCTGTCCTGCTGGCATCTTTCTGCATGATCCTGATTCCCTGGCTACTAGGGCTTCCGATGGCGGACTGGTCTTTGCGCGCCGTTATCCTGCTCGTGGCAGCCGCTCCCTGTGCCTTGATTATGTCGATGCCGGTTGCCATGGCTGCGGGAATCGGGTCGGCAGGGAAACGCGGTATCCTGATCAAAGGGGGTTTGCATCTGGAACATTTGGGCGTGATTCGTGTGGTTGCCTTCGACAAAACCGGAACGCTGACACTTGGTATTCCCTCAGTCAGCGATCTGGTGACTTTGAAAGGGCCTGAAGCCGAGTGGCTTTCCGTGGCCGCCGGATTGGAACAGTATTCGGAGCATCCTCTGGGAAAAGCGATTTTTAAGAAGGCAAAATCAAGGGGAAGTTCAGCAGCAAAAGTGCTTCAATTTGAGGCATTGACCGGCGCAGGGGCCTTAGGTGTTTTCGCCGGGCAGACCTGGTATATCGGAAACCCGGATCTTTTTTTGGATATGGGTATTGCTCTGGACAAAGTCTCCAATCAGATTAAAGCTCTGCAAGCCTCGGGAAAAACGGTGGTCTTGATTGGCACCAAAAAAGAAGTCTATGGCATGATCACGCTACAAGATCAGATTCGGGCTGAGTCCGTTGATACGATTGCCCGGCTTCATCAAATGGGCATCAAAATCGCCATGCTCACCGGAGACAATTCACTGACCGCCAATGCGGTCGCCCTGCCGCTTGGCATTGATGATGTGCGAGCGGGATTGAAACCCGAAGAAAAAGTACAGGCAATCAAAGATCTTGAAAAACAATATGGCCCGGTTTTGATGGTTGGCGATGGTGTTAATGATGCGCCCGCCCTGGCTGTCGCAACCTGTGGTGCTTGCATGGGCGCGGCGGGAAGCGATGCGGCGATAGAAGCTGCCGATGTCGCCCTTATGGCCGACGATCTTGGCAAAGTCGAAGAAGCCCTGCATTTGGGTCGTGTTGCCCGCCAAATCAGCAAACAAAATATTGTTTTTTCTTTGATTGTATTGGCCTTGTTAATTCCCTCGGCACTTGGGGGCTTTTTAAGTGTTGCTGCGGTGGTTTTCTTTCATGAGGTCAGTGAACTGCTGGCAGTGGCAAACGGTCTCAGGGTGGCAAAGGCCTTGTGAGCCGTTTTATCCCGTTTTCAGCGGAAGCTTTAAGGGAAAAACGACGGATTCAATGCCTTTCCAAACGGCATCCCGCCCCTGTTTTTTTGCACTGGAAGTTTGAATTAAATCAGATGTATTGAAAATGCCTTTGATTGCAGCGGCCTGCAAACGCCGTTTTCCCAGTTTCAGTTTGTCTCCCTTGGTTGCAATAAAAAGAGTCCGAAGTCGGTGCTGATTGAGCCAATCGGTCATTCGCAAATCAAGTGGACTGCCGGGGTGACGAATGTCGATCAATAAAGAAACCCCCGCAAGTGTTTCCCGTTTCAACAGGTAGTTTTCAATCATTGCACCCCAGGATTTTCGAGTGGTTTTGGGTGTTCTCGCATAACCGTAACCGGGCAGATCAACCAGATAAAAAGCACGATTGATTAAAAAAAACTGAATCAACTGCGTCTTTCCCGGTGTCTTGGAAACATAGGCGGCCTTTTTTCGATTCAGCAAAAAATTAATGAGCGATGATTTACCGACATTGGATCGACCGAGCATCGCAATTTCCGGCAGGCCATCCGTCGGCCCATCGTCCCAGCGTGTCGAAGCCTTGATATATTCAACTGATTTAATTTTCAT
>CAZRYI010000315.1:0-2704 GCA_964604255.1 uncultured Nitrospirota bacterium | reverse complement strand
CAGAGTGTTTCGTAGATCATGAGCGTTGCTTTTATTTTGCCATCCAGGGCGTATCCGGCGATATGAGGCGTCGCAATTTCGAGCTGAGGTGGCAGGGCCCAATGGATTGCAGGTTCATTTTCCCAGACATCCAAGATTACTGGTGCCAGACGATTTTGAGTCATGGCTTTCAAAAGTGCCGCGTTATCGACTACTGCGCCTCGGGCACTGTTGATCAAGACGGTTTCAGGTTTGATGGTTGCCAGGCGATTTTGATCAAAAAGATGAAAGGTGGCATCGCAACCTTCATAAGTCAGCGGCACATGCAGACTGATGAAGTCGCAGTCACAGGCTTCGTTCAAAGATCGATAAGAGGCCGAATCCGTCAGGCTTTTTTTGGGGGGATCGACTAAAACCACTTCAAGCCCGAGTATTTGGGCCTTGAGCGCAAGTTTTGCTCCGATGTTCCCAACACCCACAATACCAAGACTGCGTCCTTGCAAAGACCGTTTGTTTTTTTGTGCATGGCGGAGCAAAGCGACGAGCACATATTCCACCACCGAGTTGGCATTCGCCCCGGCGGCTGAAGCAAAGAGAATATTTTTAGATCTCAAATAATCTTGATCAATATGATCCGTGCCCGTTGTTGCAGTGCCGACAAACTGCACTCGGCTTCCATGTAGCAAGTGTGCATCCACCTTTGTAATGGAACGCAGTATCAAAATTTCGGCATCACGAACCTGGGTAGCATCAATGGCCCGTCCCGGCACCAAAGTGACTTCTCCCAATGAAGCAAAAACTTCGCGGGCAAAAGGGATATTTTCATCAATGATAATGTTCATGTTCGGCCTTGGTATTTCATGGCTTTTTTTTCAAGTCCTCAAACAAACGTTGGGCCACTGCCAAATTCATACGCGGCGCGGTTTGCAACGCTTCAAGCGTTGCTTCTCGAATGCGATTCAAAGATCCAAAATGTTTCAAGAGCGCCCGCCTTCGCAAAGGCCCGATACCCGGAACGCGTTGCAGAGGTGTTTCAAAAAGAGTCTTACTGCGAAGCTTTCGATGATAGGACACTGCAAAACGATGGGCTTCATCACGCACCTGCATCAAAAGATGGGTCACGGAAGAGGCGGGATTTAACTCAATGGCTTCCGAGGCACCGGGCAAATAAACCCGCTCCCCCCGGTCATCCCGTTCCTTCGCCAAACCAATCAAGTCGATGTCCGGCAGCTTACCTTCAGAACGCAGTTGATTGATTACAGCAAGCACGGACGACAATTGCCCCTTTCCGCCGTCAATCAAAATCAGATCTGGTAGTTTGTCTTTTTCCAGCTTTTCAGGATTCAAGCGACGCCCCAAGACCTCTGCCATCATGGCAAAGTCATCCGCACCCTCCACCGTTTGAATCCGAAAATGACGGTAGTCGGACTTTTTCGCCTTCCCCGCTTCAAAAACAACCATCGACCCGACGGCATTTGTTCCCAGCATGTTAGAAATGTCGTAACCTTCAATGCGCAAAGGCAGGTTTTTTAAAGCCAGCATCTCCTTTAGTTTCAATAAGATGGCCTTGCCTCCGGCCCGTATCTGCAAGTGGCCGGACAAAGCACTCGTCGCATTTTCTTCCGCCAGATGCAGCAGGGCAGCACCTTCGCCCCGCTTCGGGGCATGGAGTTTCACCGCATCTCCCCGTCGCTCTGAAAGCCAGTTTTCCAGAAGGACTTTGTCCGAAAGCACACAAGGCAGGAGAATGACTTTCGGAATCATGATTTCTTTGTGATAAAAGCGCTGAAGAAAGGCGGTACACAAGGCGTCGTCGGCAGTCTCAGCAATGTCTTCCAGAAAAAAATCCTTTCTGCCAACCACCTTACCAGCCCGAATAAACAAAATCTGAATGTCGGCACTTTCATTTTCGCGGGCAAGGGCGATGACATCCAGATCGGCCATTTTTGCGGAGGTAATGCGTTGCTGCTGCAAGGCGCGTTCAACCCGGATAATCTGATCCCTGAGTTGCGCCGCCGATTCAAAATCGAGTGTTGCCGCCCGTTTGGTCATCAAACTTTTCAGGCCTTTGACAAGGCTTTTGTCCCGTCCCCGCAAAAACAACACCACTTGATTGATCATCAGGCGATAGTCCTGTTGAGACTGATGTCCTGTGCAGGGTGCGAGGCAGCGTTTAATTTCAAACTCAATGCAGGCACGATCCAGGCGGCCATCAATTTCGATGGTGCAATTGGGAAGCGGAAAAATTCTTCTGAGCAATCTCAGCAACTCACGAAGCCCGCCCGCAGGCACATAAGGGCCGAAGTAGAGCGCCCCATCTTTTTTTATATTGCGAACGGTTTCAAGTCGGGGGAAGTTATCATTGATTGCAAGACGCAGCAGGGGATAGTTTTTGTCGTCCCGCAATATGACATTGTATTTGGGGCGATGCCGCTTGATCAGGTTGTTTTCGAGAATCAGGGCTTCTAATTCCGAGCCGGTCACAATGGTTTCAATTGCAGCAATCTGTGAAACCAGGGATCGGATTTTGGGACTCGCATCCCCGCCCGACTGGAAATAGCTCCTGACCCGATTTGCCAGCACTTTTGCTTTGCCGACATAAAGTACCTGGGTCTTTTTCCCCTTCATGAGATAGACCCCCGGCAACTTCGGCAGTGTTTTCAGGGTTTGTTGGAGATCAGGCATGGATCGCATCATCTCACGCCCCCGCTTTTCATGACAAGCA
>CAZRYI010000314.1:0-2709 GCA_964604255.1 uncultured Nitrospirota bacterium | reverse complement strand
GACCCATATTGTTGAAAAACTCAGCGCTATCGTTAAAGCTGGCGATCTGGGTACGTGTCAGTATGTTAATGTCGAAAGCGAATTTGCCGCCATGAGCGTGTGCATTGGAGCCTCGGCCACGGGCGCTCGTGCTTACACCGCAACGGCTTCCCAGGGCATCCTGTTCATGGCCGAAGCCATCTATAACGCCTCGGGCCTGGGCCTGCCCATCGTAATGACCATCGGCAATAGGGCGATTGGCGCGCCGATTAACATCTGGAACGATCACTCCGACAGCATGGCATTACGGGATGCCGGATGGATACAACTGTTTGCCGAGGACAATCAAGAAGCTGTTGATCTACATCTTCAAGCCTTTCGTCTGGCCGAAACACTCAGTTGTCCCGTGATGGTTTGTGTGGATGGTTTTATTTTAACCCATGCGTTTGAGGCTGTGGATTTACCGGAACAATCGGCTGTTGATGCCTTTCTACCACCTTATGACCCTGTGCAAGTACTTGATCCTTCAAACCCGCTTTCTATCGGTGCAATGGTCGGACCGGAGGCTTTTTCCGAAGTGCGCTATCTGGCCCACCATAAACAGCTTGAAGCCTTGAGACTCATCCCGGAATTAAGTCGTGCCTTCGAGAATATGTTTAAGCGACCTTCCGGCGGACTCACGGCGTCTTACCGTTTGCAGGATGCCGATACAATTATCATTGCGCTAGGTTCAGTACTTGGAACCATTAAAGAAAGCGTGGATAAAATGCGGGAGGTCGGTGCGAAAATCGGTTGTCTGAAAATCGTCTCCTACCGTCCTTTTCCTGCAGCAGAAATTCGGGCCGCTGTTCAAAAGGCCAAGCAGGTCATTGTGCTTGAAAAAGATCTTGCTGTCGGGTGTGGCGGTATTCTGGCGAGTGATGTCAAAATGGCACTTGAAGGACTTCCAATAATGGTGCAAACCGTTATTGCAGGTCTGGGTGGACGATCCATCACGATGGCATCTCTCGAAAAAATGATCGAAGCGGTGTGGAAAGGGGGGCTGCCTACTCTTTATTTCCTCGACTTGAATTGGGAGATCGTCAAAAACGAATTGGCACGTCAATCGCAGAAACGCGCGTCCGGGCCCAGTGCGGAAAACATACTGAAAGATATCGGGGAAAAACCAAAACCCATTTGTTAAGGGTAGTGAACATGGCCGAACAACAGATTAAATTTTACCAAACCGGCACCTTTACGGTCGGTAATCGATTATTGAATGAAAGTCAGCGCACGGTGCAATCGACCATTGCTCGTACCAATTCACTCAATTCCGGGCACCGGGCTTGTCAGGGCTGTGGGGAAGCCCTGGGTGCGCGATATGCTGTAGATGCCGCGATGCGGGCCACAAAAAATCAATTGATTGCCGTGAATGCCACGGGTTGTCTGGAAGTTTTTTCTACTCCCTATCCAGAAAGTGCGTGGCAGATTCCCTGGATACATTCTGTTTTTGGAAACGCGCCTGCCGTAGCCAGTGGTGTTGCTGCGGCATTAAAAGCAAAGGGACGAACGGAAACAAAGGTCATCGCTCAGGGTGGCGACGGAGGCACCATTGATATTGGGTTTGGCTGTCTTTCCGGTATGTTTGAACGAAATGACGACGTGCTCTACATCTGTTACGACAACGAGGCCTACATGAACACGGGTGTGCAACGCTCCGGTTCCACCCCACCCTCAGCACGAACGATGACAACACAGGCCGTGGGTCAGGCACCCGGGAACATTTTTCATAGTGGGAAAAATCTTCCCCGGATTGCCATGGCACATGACATTCCTTATGTTGCCACCGCCACGGTTGCCGATCTGCATGACTTGGAAGCAAAGGTTACAAAGGCTATGAAAATTATTGGTGCCCGCTACATTCATATATTTGTGCCCTGTCCCTTGGGCTGGCGTTCCGACCCGGCACACACCATTAAAATTGCTCGTTTGGCGCACGAGTCTGGTCTTTTCCCCTTGTTTGAAGCAGTTTCCGGCAAGCTTACGGATGTCACGCCCATTCGCCGAAAAGTACCTGTTCAAGACTATCTCAAATTACAGGGGCGATTTAAGCACCTTTTTGGCAATCCGAAGGGTGCTAAAACCATCACCGCAATTCAAAAAATTGCGGATGACAATATTGCACGTTATGATTTAATCAAATAATTCAATTTAGATAAGAGCAAAAATCATGGGACAGAAACCCTTTGCCATTACCCTGGATGCCAACAGCAGCCGACAGAATCACACCGGTCTCTGGCGCAATAAACGCCCGGTTTATGTTGATCGGCTTCCCCCCTGTAATAAAGCCTGTCCTGCGGGAGAAAATATCCAAGCCTGGCTTTACGACGCTGAGGAAGGGAAGTATTTTGAAGCCTGGCAAAAACTAATGGAAGAAAACCCCTTTCCGGCAATTCATGGGCGCGTTTGCTATCACCCCTGCGAAAGCGCCTGCAATCGAGGTGCATTGGACGAAGAAGTCAGCATTCATGCCGTCGAACGTTTTCTGGGTGATCTTGCCATTGAAAAAGGCTGGCAAATACAGGTTGCGCCGCCAAGCCATAAAAAGGTCTTAGTTGTGGGTGGCGGGCCGAGTGGTCTTTCAGCAGCCTATCATTTGGCACGTCTGGGTCATGACGTGACGATTTACGAGGCAGGAAATAAGATTGGTGGCATGATGCGTTTTGGTATCCCTGCCTATCGACTGCCACG
>CAZRYI010000313.1:0-2709 GCA_964604255.1 uncultured Nitrospirota bacterium | reverse complement strand
GGAGAGTTTAAAACACGCGCCAATGTTGGAACCGCTTATTTTGATTGTCCATAGATTTAGAGAAAATAGAGAGGAGAAGAAATGAAAGGCTTTCACCCAAAATATAACATGATCCTGCTCGTGCTCAGCCTCTTTATCGGGATGCTCACGATATTGCCAGTTTTAGCAAATGAAGAAGATCTTCCGAGTGACCCCAATGTCGTGCGCGGCAAGATCGTCGCGATCGGACGTGACTATGTGCAAATTGATACGACACGTTACACGCTTTTTTCAAATATCGCGTATTTCAATGAAGAACACAGGCCCATCTCCGATGGGCGGAAAAAAATGAAAATCAACATGAAAGCAGACTTGTTAGTGAAGGAGGGCATTGTCGTGCAGGTCACTCTTTACGGACTATTGAGAAGGTAAGGTGAACATCATGAAAAAGAAACATCGGCTTATATTATTGTTCCTCATTTTTTCGACAATGACATTTTCGGGAAATGTCTCTGGACAAACGCTTGATGACTATAGCGCTTTCCCGCCTTTTTTAGGTCCGGCAATCTCGCCGAACATTCTGCTGCTTGTTGATAACTCCGGCAGCATGAATCACTGTGCTTATGCAAATGCCACTATTGATGGCTGTACTGCTTCGACTGGCGCCAGCCTATCCAATGAGTATGTTTCAACGACAGACTATTTCGGCTACTACCAGGAAGACAAATGTTATAGCTACTCAAGTGGCGTCTTTTCTCCTGGCGCCAACAGGCCCTGCAGCAATAGCTGGGACGGCAACTTTTTAAACTGGCTGACCATGCGTCGCATTGACGTTACAAAATGGGTGATGACCGGTGGACTCTGCACCACAGTCCGTACCAGCGCAAGTATCTGCTCTAGCATCATGGCACAACAAACCTTTTCAGCCAGCGCCTGCTGCACGATTTTTTATAAACAATTTGATTTAACAGGTGTCGCACCCACCACCTACAACAGCCTGAGATGTGTACGCGTTTCAGATGGGCATTTTTATATTGATGGCAATGATACCTGCAGCGCGACCGGCGGCACAGCTTTCGACATTGTGATTGGTGGAGTGGTCAAACAAACAGGCATTATCCAGGATGTAGGAGACAGAGCCCGGTTCGGCCTGATGGTTTTCGATGATGACGGCACCTTTGAAAACGGCGCTCAAATCAAGAGCGACATCGGAGCAACCCAGCTCAATATGGTGAATGCCGTAGAAGCCCTGATCGCAACCTCCTGGACGCCTCTGGCCGAATCGGTTTATGAAGCAGCACGATACTTCGCCCAGATTCCACCTGCCTTTGATACAGACGATTTTGTGGTAAATGTCGCCAACGATCCCTACTGTTTTCGGGGCCTTACACCTCCCACCGGAGAGACAGGTTGTCAAAGCAGTACGCAAGGGCGTTGGGTGCCCTGCTGTAAAAGCTATGTCCTGCTCTTTACCGACGGTGCCTCGACGCAGGACTGGTCCATTCCAGCAAGCATTCGGGATTTTGCTCATGCGGCCGCAGAGCACGGAACCAGTACGCATTGTGATGGGGATTGGTGGGTTTGTCTTTTCCCACATTGGGATACCGCCAACCATCCCAATACCCATCCCACCGGCCTGACGCATGACACCATGAGTGAACATCATGACAATTGTTCCGCCTATTTCGGCGGGATAACAAATGGCTCCTGCAACGCATTCGGCTCCCACTATCTTGATGATGTTGCTTTCTGGGCACGTACAACCGATCTACGTCCAGAATCCGGCAATATTCTGGGTATTGACGAAAACCCGAACAGCAACGGCCTTACCGGGAATCAAAATGTCATTCTCTATCCTTTTTTTGCCTTCGGTACCGGTTCGCAGCTTCTAAAAGATGCCGCCAAAGTGGGTGGTTTTGAAGACAACAATGGCGATGGTCTGCCCGGCCCCGATGCTGCGGAGTGGGACAAAGATGGGGATGGCACTGCCGATAACTATTATGAGTCCAGCAGCGCCTTTACGCTCAAAACAGAACTTGTGGCAGCTATTACGGCCATTCTGCAACGGAGTGCCTCTGGCACATCCGTATCGGTTTTGGCAACTTCCAGCGGCGGTGAAGGCGCGGTCTACCAAGCCTACTTTTTTCCTTCAAAGGACGACGGCTTAGGGGAAGCGGCCTGGCTTGGATTTATGCAGGGGCTTTTTTTCGATAATCAGGGACGACTCAGAGAAGATACAAATACTGACGGACGCTTGGTTTTGAGCCAGGACAAAATTGTGGAAACCTTCTTTGATCTCTCAGACCTGGAAACCAAGGTACGCCGATGGAATGTTGATTCTGCCGGGGAGAAAACCACTTCAACCGTGATTGATCTGGATGAAATGAGTCCCCTGTGGGAAGGCGGGAAGTCCCTGGCCAATCGAGATTTGGGTTCAAATCCACGGAAGATTATGACCTGGGTCGATACCGACGGCAATGGCACCGTTGACTCGGGAGAATATATCGATTTTTCGACAACAAATGAAGCCACACTGCGGCCTTATTTACGCGCGGCAGATAGCACCGAAGGCACGAATATCATCGACTTTGTACATGGCGAATCTGTTACCGGATTCCGTTCCAGGCAGGTGCTTGTTGATAGTGTAGAAAAAACATGGCGACTGGGCGATATCATTTATTCCAGCCCGGTTTCAGTGGGCGCTCCGGCGGAAGGATACGACTCGGTATA
>CAZRYI010000312.1:0-2728 GCA_964604255.1 uncultured Nitrospirota bacterium | reverse complement strand
GCCTGACCCGGCATTTAGGAACTCTGTACTTTGGAACGTCATTACTCATTATTCGAAGTCTGGTCAGTATGAAAAGGCAATTGAATTCATAGAGGCAAAAACAAAACGCCTTGAGAAAGTTCAGATGCTCTTTTTGGTCGCCGAACGCTATCACGAATTAAAACTGTCAAAGCAAGCTGACGAAATTTTGGATTTGGCCTATAAAGCCGCCATCGAATCAAACTCAAACCCCGAATGGAACGCATTTCGGATTTCGAAGGTTGCGCAGCAACATCTCAAGTTTGGTGATACAAAAAATGCGGAAATGCTTTTCCAAAATGCCCTGGAAGCCGCCGAATCTATAGAAGGAGATCAACGAAGCTACGCTCGCAAAGATGCTCTAAGGGAAATAGCTATTGGGTTTTCAAAATTAGGTAAAAAAAGAAAAGCCCAAGTCCTTTTTGATGAAGTCCTGGAACTCGAGAAAAACCCTACTTGGCATCATATTTCGGCAAGCTACCTCGAAGCAGGACTATTTAAAAATGCATTAGAGGCTGCAAAGAAGGAAAAGTTTCCAGAAAATAAAGCAACGGCCCTGGCAAAAATTGCTGTAAAAATGGCCAAAATAGGTGAGCGCAAGCGCTCATTGGAAGTTTTTTCTTCGGCTATTTGGGCTGTAGATCAGCAGCAAACAGACAAAATGGCAAGAAATACGGCTAAGGAGTTATTGGCCTCAAAACATTTTGACGCTGACACGCTGACTCGTATTGATCAACTGATCCATGGCATTGAAAATGCCGGAATGAAACACAGACTTCTTCCTGATCTTGCTGTTGCCTATCATGGTGTAAAACAGACAGAGAAAGCCTCGCTTCTGCTGGCCGAAGCACTGAAACTTGCCAGACAACATACATTTTCTGACGAAAAGACGATTGTCTCCTATGCAAAAATTGGCGAAATTGAACAAGCTCTTTCCATGGCACGGGCAGGAAAAATAAAGAATTCAATCTCAAAATCTTTGGGGGAAATCGCTGCCTACCTTGCAGGTAAATGGCCTCCTGAATCCGTTGATGCACTGATAGAAGAAGCGCTCCAAGTCGAGGGACCTGTCGAAGATATCAACCTCTCGAACTCAATTACGAACTTATTCCAAGGCGTGGCTTACAACTATCTCGAATTTGGGAACAAAAAAAGAGCGATTGAGGTTCTTGATCACATGCTAGATCATTGGTCGAAACAAAATATCGTTCCTGATTCTTTAGAGCTTATGGGTGTCGGACGCAGTTATTACAAGGCCGGTCAGCGTTCGAAAGGACTTCAATATCTAAGAAAAGCTGAGGAAAAAAATAAGGAAACTCCGGGAGAGGCTAAAATTTCATGGTGGATTGCTAAGGAGTTCGCAGCACAAGGCGAATACGACACATCCATTTCTATCGTAAACGCGATTGAACCTCAGTTTGAATATCAAAAGTCCGTCGGGAGGGTTGAAATCGCTGAAACAATGATAGATAAAGGAGAAATAAAAAAGGGGATTGAACTTCTCTCTCAAGTTTTTCAAATCGTTGTTGATGCGTCGAATACGCCAAAAGTTTGGTTCATGGGAGATTTGGGTACCCAATTGTTTAGAGTTGGAAAAATAGACAAAACGATTGAAGTACTCTCAAGGATGGAAAACAGTGACGTAAAAGCTAAGCTCTTGATTAAGATGTCTGAGTATTATTTCGATAAAGGGGACAAAGAAAAAGCCATCATTTTTTTGAAAAAAATAGACACAGAATCACCCTATGGCGACCATCGTGGCCTCCCCCCACTCTCTGAGATCACAAGGTTGTGGGAAAAATATGGAGAGCAAGCAGAGGCCCAGCGTACCCGTAAACAAGAAAGAGAAAGAGGTCGTAAAAAATCGGATTTTTCAGAAACAAGGAATCATGAAACTCGGATTTGGATTGCCGTGTCCTATGCAAAGGCTGGATTTTATGATGAGGCGTTTAAGATTGTTCAGTCAAAGACAGAGAACTTTCTAAAAGGGGTCGACTGGATTTTTGCCGGAGGTATGTGGCAAATAATCTACCATTTGATTGAAGGCCAAGAATATAAAAAGGCATCGATCCTTCTTTCAAATGCGCTTGAGCTTATTCCTCAGAAAGGTTTTAAAGCGACATTTAAAGCGCCTCTATTGCAACGTATAGGGAAAAGTTATATTCAAATGGGGGAAAAGGAAAAAGGTCTTAAATTATTGGATGAGGCTTTTGCAGAGTCACAAAAAATGCCGAGTGGTGCTACTTTTCGCATGATTGGTGACAGCTATTTGCAGGTGGGAGAAAAAGAGAAAGCGTTCCGAGCTTATTTTGCTGCAGTTCATTTATTGAAAACCCCGAACGTGAACTGGATAACGGCGATTGACTTGGGAAGCATTGCTTTGTCCTTAATAAAAAATGGCATCAAGGTTGATATCCAAACGAGACAACTTTTACATAACATCATTGGCGCGACGGGAATTTGAAAAGCCTTATCTGACTTGATCCGATTGTATGGATTTTTGGCTCCGATCAATAGAAAAGCTGCTGTGGGTTTTGCCCGTGAGCTTGACTTTGATTTTTTCAAAGATAGGCGTAATATACTCAACATTGATGCCTTTTCCTTGGAAAAAAACCTTATAGATCAATCAAAAATGTCCTCACATAAATTGGCTCGGTGCAGATGAAATCAATCACTTCGTTTGTGATGTTTGTTTTTCTATTGTTTGGGG
>CAZRYI010000311.1:0-2733 GCA_964604255.1 uncultured Nitrospirota bacterium | reverse complement strand
GCTGTCCGGGATTGAGGATGCCACCCTGAGCCATTTGAGTGACAGATATCATGGACTTCAAAAAAAGTGTCACACGACGATGACAGCCATAAAGCAGAGCCAAGGGATTGTCGAGTAGACTTTCTGCCGGTGGTGCTCCGATTTGAATCGCCATAATATTTATTCTCTCCTACAGGTAACAGGATTTTCTACCTATTTGGGTGGCACCGGGTTTTCGATTCTTAAAAGCCTTAACACAGCACTCACCTACCTTTAAAAATAGTTGCCTTTCAAGGCCTACCCTCGGGTTCCTCTATTTTCATCATAAGACGCTCTGATCAGAAAATTGGGGAAATTTTTCTCACGAAATCGCTTTACTCACCCTGTAAAGGTTTCGTGCCTGACTTTTTCAGTAAACCCAAATAGCAGTAACTGGTATGAACTTGACGACACCAAATTATGTGGTAAGTTTTCAGTCATGGGCTTGTCGTATGGCTCAGATACCCCAGAGGCATCGGAAAGTCTTTCGACGACAGATGACACGGGAGAGCGGTTGTTTGATCGCTAAATAAACACACTGCATTTAATAGCTGAGAGGAGAAAAAATGGCAAATATTAAAGATTCGCTCGCAACATGTATGGAAATGGATGGTGCAATTGGTGCAGCCTTGGTGGATTCAAAAAGCGGGATGTGCTTGGGTATCGCTGGTGGTGGCTCAGCACTCAATGTCGAAATTGCCGGAGCAGGAAATACCGAAGTGATTCGAGCCAAAATGAAAGTGATGTCTTCTCTAGGCCTAAAAGACAAGATTGAAGATATCCTCATTACTTTAGACTCACAATATCATTTGATTCGGATTCTAGATGACCAGCCAAACCTTTTCCTATACATTGCCCTGTATCGAGACAAAGCAAATCTCGCACTGGCTCGCAACAAACTATCACAGGTCGAAAAGGCCCTAGAAACATAAATCAGCCTTTGATCTTTTATCGCTTTTGCTTTTCTTCCTGATGCAAAAAGGTCGCCATCTTTCTCCGAAACCTGTCGATCATGGTTTTGGAGAAGGCGGTCTGCGCGTCACCCTCTAGATCTCTTTCTCAGAAAAAACCCAACTTCAACAGCCCTCGCTAATTTTTGTTAGTCATGTCTCAAAACCTAAGCCCTGTTTTTCTTTTTTTTTACAAGATGCAATCAAAAGCCCTCTTCAATCGTTTACCCTCATGCAGACAAAAATACGTCATCACAACTAAAGGGAGCCCCTCATGTACAATCGAACCAAAATTCAATGTTTTCGCATCGCACTTGTTGTCGTCATGGCCTTAACAAGCCTTCCCGCTTTTGCGGCAGATGATCCATCCATTAAAGGAAACATCCGCGAAGAAATCAAAACAGCCATGCAGAAATTGATCGACCGAAACACCATTAACGATGTTTACCGGATTTACGATCCGATCAAAGGTAAACTCCTTCAGCTTCAATTGGTTAAATTACATGAAGGCATCGTGAAAAAGGGCGATTATTATGTGAGTTGCGCGGACTTTAAAGATGCCTCCGGCAATCTTGTTGACCTTGATTTTCTCGTGCTGCAAGATGGAAAAACCTTGATTGCCACACAAGCTATCATCCACAAAGCCGACGGCAAAAAACGCAAATACCACCTCGAAGGATAGAACAGGGCTTTGCTAAAAGAGACACCGGAGACACCAGAAGCGGCAGAAGCACTTTTGATTCGGGGCTATCGTTATGCCTTCTCGCTCACGCACGACCCGGCACAAGCTGAAGACCTGCTGCAAGACGCCTGGGTCGCCGTGCTGCGAGCGGGCGGCCCCCAAAACCGGGCCTATTTGTTTTCGGCTATTCGCAGCCGTTTTTTAGATCAGAAACGACGCGCGCAGCTTGTCGTCATTACAACCTTGAACGAAAATGATCTTCAGGAAACACAAAGCACAGAACGTACAGACGAAATGATCTTTGCCGATACAGAAATGCTGGAAAAAGCCCTTGCGATTTTACGCCCCGTGGAACGCGAAGCGCTGTTACTTTCCGAGCTTGAGGGGTATACAGCGCAAGAAATTGCAGACTTAACCGGCAACCCGCGCGGCACCGTGCTCAGCCTCATTCACCGCAGTCGCCAAAAGCTGAAAAAACACCTGCTTTCGCAAGCGGAAAAGGAGGGCTATGCCTAAACAAGCGCTCAACATGCATTTGCGTCAATATTATGAAGCACAACGACCTTCTGCACAAAAACAAGCCCAGTTACTTGAGATGGCCGACATGCTCAATAAACTCAGCACAGAGGAAACAGAAGAAGAGGTACATCATAAAAAAATATCCGCGCGTTCTGACAAAACCTTCCGAGGGAGTCGGCTCAAGCTCGGCCTTTCTCTCGCACTCGCCGCCATGTTTGCTGTTTTCTTTTTTCTACCCTCGGTCGATATAAGCCAGGGTGTTGCAAAAGAAATTGTGCTCAACCACAAAAAAGGGCTTGCCCTTGAGTTTCCGAGTGAAAATGCCACCGACTTAGGAAAGCAGATGCCAAAACTCGATTTCACCTTGCACCATTCAAAAACAATCGACACACAAGGCCTTCGTATGATGGGAGGACGTTACTGTTCAATTCAGGGAGAAATCGCAGCTCAAATTCGCCTGCAAGATAAAGCGGGACGCATCTACACCCTCTACCAAACCGCATTGACAGATGAGCTACTGACACTCAAAACAGGGGAAAGACAACAAGACGGCTTAAAACTCAA
>CAZRYI010000310.1:0-2754 GCA_964604255.1 uncultured Nitrospirota bacterium | reverse complement strand
TCGGCGCTGGATTCTTCTGCCTGGCCTGGTGCTGGTTCGATGTTGAGGACTTTGACTTCACCGTCATCTACCAGCATGGCATAGCGCTTGGAGCGGGTTCCCAGTCCGGCTGCAGACAAGTCCACATCCATTCCGATTGCCGCAGCGAAAGCTGCATCAGGATCAGCCAGAAACTGGATATCTCCACCGGCGTCCGTTGCTGCAGCCCAGGCCTGCATAACGAAGGGGTCGTTGACTGAAACACACGCAATAGTATCAATGCCTTTGGCTTTAAGTTCGTGCGCATTGTTAATGAAACCCGGTAGATGTTTATGATGACAGGTCGGTGTAAAGGCCCCTGGAACGGCGAACAGGACAACTTTTTTACCGGCGAAAATATCGCCACCCGAGATGATGGCGGGGCCCTCTTCGGTCAATTTCATGAAAGTTGCCTCAGGCAATTTATCGCCTACGCTAATGGTCATATTTCTACCTTTTAAAAATTTTTCGGGAAGCTTGTTTCAGCCACCAATCGTCCAATATTGATCGACAGAGGATTTCTCGCCAACAAGTGTAAAACGCAACTTGTTACCTTCAAGCGCTTTGGTGGATTTTGCCCCGTATACTGACATCTCAACCACACTGACGGCACCTTTGTTGACAATTTTCTTTGGTGTGTTGAAAAACAGCACATCCGCACCTTCGACGAAGACATCGACAAGGGCGTCATCTTTTGAGTTTTCAACCTCAAACAACAGGGTTACCTGTTTATCATCACCGGTTAAATCGAGTTTCCGCACCCTGAGCCCTTGAGAAGGTTTAGAGGGTTGTGGAATTTTTTTGATAAATCGCGCAAGTTTTCGTTTGAACGGGCCGGTTGACTGATTTTCGGGCTTGATTGCCAGTGCCATTTTTGCATTCACCGGCAGGCAAATATTCAGACAGACTGCATAATTCAATTCAAGGCTGAGTTGAACAGGAGCATTTGCATCAAGGGGGTAAATTTTTACCGGCAGGACAATTTCGTTCTTGTACCCGATGGTCATACCATATTTATCGATAAAACGCTTTGGTGTTGGCCAGCCCACTTCAATCGATTTGACATTGGTCGAGCCTGCCCAGTTGATTTGCGTTGGAATGCCGCTGCCGCCGGGATTGCGCCAATAGGTTTTCCACCCGGCATCAATCTCTATGTGCACGCCGGCATTGACGGTTTGTGAATTACCTTCTGTGTCGGAATAACCGGTGGAAATCAACCGCGCCCGCGCATAGAGATTGTTTTCCCAGGGGGAAGAAAATTCCGCCGCCAACGACACTTTCACGCCTGCAAATGTCGCGGTGGCGACAGATCCGACGATTAGTATTCCGGCGATAATCCTGCGTATGCCTGACATAGATTAATCCGTTTCCTCGGTGGCTGATTATATGCTGCCTTATGGGGTATAACATCTTATTTGATGCGATAAAGAAGTCACAATTGCGTCAGCACTGGCTTTATCGGACATTTTTGGGCTTGGTTCCAGATCAATCTTCGGGTTAGACTCAGATTATGGGCTCACTGGATAAAGATAATGACTTTGAAATGGACGATATGTATCTGAGCAATCAGATGCTGATCGCCATGCCAAGCGTCAATGATCCGCGGTTTGAACGATCCGTTATCTTTATGTGCGCTCATTCGGCTGACGGTGCCATGGGCATTGTCATCAACAAGCCAGCCAGTGGTATCACCTTACCCAAATTGTTCGAGCAGTTAAATATCGCATCCGAAATGGAACGCATTGATCTCACCGATCCGATCGAGGATGTTGCGGTTCAAATTGGCGGCCCGGTGGAAAGCAGTCGTGGTTTTGTTTTGCATAGTTCGGATTATTTCTCATCCGAAAACACCATGACAATTGATGAGAAAATCGGCCTCACCGCCACATTGGATGTGTTGCGGGCGATTGCGCAGGGGCGCGGGCCCAAACATGCTATTTTAGCTCTGGGCTATGCTGGATGGGGTCCGGGACAGCTGGAGAGCGAGATGCAGTCAAATGGCTGGCTTCATTGTGCCGCAGACATTGATCTGATTTTTTCGCGTGATTGCGGAAATAAATATGATCAGGCGATGGCAAAAATCGGTATCGATCCCAATTTGTTGTCGACCACTGCCGGCCATGCCTGACGGGGCTTTAAGTTCAGGAAATCTTTTTGCCTGGCCGGCGCTGCATTCTTTTCTTTTTTCGACCAAATTTTCTTCGTTGATCAGGCCTTTTTGGCTGATTGCCATTTTGAGACCCTGCGCTTTTTGTTACAGCGGGTTTAGGTTCTGGTGGTTTTTCGGTTTTCGGTTCCGGTTTTTTGACGACCTTTGGCGTTTTTGCTTTGGTCGTTTTTACGGGGGTCGTTTTTTCGGGCTTTTTTGGCTTGCTCTTTGGTTTTGTTGGCTTGGCCGCAGGTGCCGGTGTCTTTTTCTGGGCTTTTTTGCGTGGCCGTCGTTGTACCGGTGCAACCGGAGCAATTTCCTCAACGACAGGAGTTTCTACAACTTCCTCCACCTTTTCTTCGTCAATATACCCATCTAAAATATTTTCATCAAATTCGATTTCCTCGACCACTTCTTCTACGTAGACTTCTTCCTGAGAGAGCTCTTCCTGTGGGATCTCTTCCTGTGGGGCTTCTTCCTGTGGGGCTTCTTCCTGTGGGGCTTCTTCCTGAGGAGGCTCTTCTTGAGGAATCTCTTCCTGAGGGAGCTCTTCCTGAGGGAGCTCTTCCTGAGGTATCTCTTCTTGA
>CAZRYI010000309.1:0-2779 GCA_964604255.1 uncultured Nitrospirota bacterium | reverse complement strand
AAACAGCGCTTTCACTCGCGATTCTCATCGTTTCAGCAAGCTGGACCTGGAATATGGGTATGGCGGGAGAGTCCCCGATGGGCCTCGTCATGGTCGGTTTTATCGGCGGTTTCATTGTGGCGATGATCACAATGTTTAAAATGAATCTGGCCCCTTATACCACTCCCCTCTATGCCGCACTGGAGGGTCTCGCACTCGGTGGTATCTCGGTGATGTTCGAGCAACAGTATCCCGGCATTGCAAGCCAGGCGGTTTTTTTAACTTTCGGGACTTTGGCTGCGCTCCTGCTGGCCTATCGTTCGGGGCTGATTCGCGCAACTGAGAAATTTAAAGCGGGTGTTTTTGCTGCCACCGGCGGCATCGCCATTGTCTATCTGCTCAGTTTTGTTCTGGGTTTCTTCGGGGTCTCCATTCCACTCATTCATTCCAGTGGTACCTTCGGCATCTTATTTAGCGTTGTGGTTGTGATTGTTGCCGCCCTGAACCTGGTGCTTGATTTTGATTTAATCGAAACAGGTGCGGCACAGGGTGCGCCGAAATATATGGAATGGTATGGCGCTTTTTCACTGCTGCTCACCCTGGTTTGGCTCTATATGGAAATCCTTCGACTGCTTACGAAATTGCGATCAGACGATTGAAGAAGCCTCAACTTAGCAATGCAAGTCCTGCGACCAGTCAAAATCAGAACAAAACAAAAGCACCCTGGCCCGGAAAAGTTTCTGTTCCCGACATTCGAAAGCAGGCCCTTTTTATTCTTGAGCGCGCCGAGGTTGGCGGTCAGGATATTGGTCTGCTCATCAATGACAGTCAGAAGGCCCATGCATTTGATCGCCGGGATCTGGCACTCATCAACGAACTGGTTTATGGCGTCTTTCGTCAGAGAGGCTGGCTCGACTGGCTCATTGATCACTTCTCAAAGCTTAATTCCGTCAAACGACCCGTTCGATTGATTCTCCGACTCGCCCTTTATCAACTGCTCTTTCTCGACCGCATTCCGCCCCATGCCATCGTCCATACTTCAGTTAATTTGGCAAAAAAGATGGCTTCTCTTGGAGCAGGACGATTTGTGAATGGCTTGCTTAGAACGGTGATCCGAACAATAGATGAGCTCCCGCAACCCAGTCGAAAGCATATCGCGACCTTCATCGCCGTGACTACTTCTCACCCAGAGTGGATGGTGAAGCGCTGGCTTGCGCGGTTTGGTGAAGCGAAAACCATTGCTCTTTGCGAATCCAATAATGAAATCCCCCCGATGACCCTCCGAGTGAATCGTCTCAAAACAGATCGAAAACAATTGGCCGAAGCGCTCAAGGCCGACGGTGCCTCTGTGACGTTCTGCGATTTTTCACCGGATGCGCTCATTGTAAAAGGGCTTTCCCTTGTTTCTCATGCCACTTTTGCACGAGGTGAGTTTTACATCCAGGATGAAGGGGCACAACTGATTTCCTATCTCGCCGCCCCCTTACCAGGAGAAAAAGTTCTCGATTTCTGCGCCGCTCCGGGAGGGAAGACAACGCACCTCGCTGAATTATCGGAAGGGCAGGCAGAGATCATCGCCACCGATCACAGTGAAAAACGGCTGGTTTTGCTTGCTGAAAATTTGAAGCGCCTGCAAACACCTGGCATCAAGGTAGAAGGGATGGCCCAGGTACTGGCATCAGACCGCCGCTACGACTGTATTGTTGTTGATGCACCCTGTTCCGCTCTCGGTATCTTAAGAAGAATCCCTGAAGGGAAATGGCGGAAGAAGCGCGCGCTCATTGCCTCCAGCGCAAAGACCCAGCTTGAAATATTGGAGAAGCTTCTGCCCTACCTCAAAGAAGGCGGTCGGCTGGTCTATGCGACCTGCTCGACAGAATACGAAGAGAATGAAGGTGTTGTTGCGGCATTTTCAAAGGGACACCCTGAAATACATATTGCAGACATCGCAGATAAACTGCCTGCCCCTGCAAGACCTTATGTCAACGAAGTAGGCCATTTTACAACCGTCCTCAATTCGGATAACATAGACCGGTTTTTCGCTGTTTGCTGGGTCAAACACGCATAAATTGGCGAAGCTTTAGCATCGTTTATTGCAACAACTTACGATAGGAGTTTGGGATGGCTTGGTGGGGAGCAGGAATTGGCGGGACAATCGGCATGGTGATCGGAGGCCCGATTGGCGCGATTATTGGTGCAGGCATCGGCAGCAGCATGACGCAGGATCAGGGTCAAACTCAGGGCCGAATCGGGAGCGGTCGCCAAAAAGAGGTTGAGTTCCTGGTGGCCACTTTTTCAATGCTCGGAAAGATTGCCAAGGCGGATGGTGTGGTTTCCGCCGATGAGATTGCTTTCGTCAACAGCTTTATTGATAGAGAATTGGAACTTGACGGAAAGTCCAAGCGCATTGCCATCGAGATTTTTAATCGAGCCAAGGAGGACAACAGTTCGGTCTATCAATATGCCACGCAATGTGCAGAAATTTTTCAACATGACGACGCCATGCGGGAAACGCTCTACCGAGTACTTTTCATGACCGCCCTGGCCGACGGCCACCTGCATCCAGCCGAACAGGAAATTCTTCAGCAGCTTCCGCTCTATCTTCAAATCAGAGACAATGCCTACGAACGCATGGAAGCCGAGCTGGGAAGAGGGCATGGTGCCGGTTCAGGCTCAAGATCCAATGCCGGAGCCAATGGTGGCTTTTCCGAAGATCTTGATAAATATTACAAAATCCTAGGACTGGATAAAACGGCCACAGATGCAGAAATTAAAAGTGCCTACCGAAAAAAAGCCCAGG
>CAZRYI010000308.1:0-2785 GCA_964604255.1 uncultured Nitrospirota bacterium | reverse complement strand
AGAGCGGGATGAATCCAGAGATCAATCATAGAAATCTTCCTTTTTCATCAACAGGGCATGTCCAATTGTTTTGGGAACAATGATAATTAAAACCGCCGAGATAAAAGCATAGACAGATAAAAAACCCGGAATACTATCCCAAGCAAAAACGGCATGCTTTAAATGGAGTACTGAGATGACAATGTCGAGCACAACGACAATACCAAGAAAAATATAGAGCTTTTTCTTAATCTTTTCCAAGGAGTGCGGCCCCTGAATGAATGCAATTATCTTTTCCATCATTTCCCAATTACTCCCTGGACAAGATCAATCAACAAGCCCGGGAAAAGGCCGAGCAAGACAGATACTCCCGCAGTGATCCATATCGGAACAAGAAAAAACCTCGAGGCTTCCTTCACCTCAACCGGAGAAGTACCGAGAATACCGTCTTTTTCTCCCGCCAAAGCTAAAGTATCCGGGGCTTTAAAAAATGCGCGATGCACAATTGGCAGAAAGTAACCCGCATTCAAAAGAGAGCTCGCCAATAGGACAAAAAGAATCGGCAAAGCATTTGCCTCAATCGAACCCATTGCTAAATACCATTTGCTCAAAAACCCGCCTACCGGTGGCACCCCGATCATACTGAGTGTCGCGACAGCAAAGGCACCCATCGTCCAAGGCATCTGGCGACCAATCCCGTTTAATTGCGACACATTAGTCTTTTTCGACGCGACATAAATCGCACCGGCACAATAAAAGAGCGTAATCTTAGAGAAGGCGTGAATAGCGATATGCATCATGCCACCCGTCATACTGCTCGTCGTCAATAGCGCTCCCCCTAAAATAATGTAGGAGAGTTGACTGACCGTAGAATAAGCGATCCGCTCCTTCAAGTTGTCCCTGGACAAGGCATAGATCGACCCCATAATAATGGTGAAAGAGGCGATGTAAGCAGTCATGATACCGAGATCCAGGGAGCGCATCAAATCAGGCCCGAAGGTATCGAACATGACCCTTAGAACGCAAAAGACACCGGCATTCACAACCGCAACAGCATGTAACAAGGCACTGACTGGCGTCGGAGCGACCATCGCAGCGGGAAGCCAGGCGGAGAATGGCATCAGCGCCGCCTTACTAATCCCGAACAACATCAAGAAATAAATAATAACGAGCGACTTCGGATCTACACCCTCCGGGAAAATCCCACCAGGCATAAAATCAATGGTACCGGAAAGATAATAAGCCCAGATAACCCCTGTCGCCAGAAAAGCTTTCGAGGTTGCCATCAGATAGAGCAGGTATTTATTACCCCCGGCAAAAGCCTTTTTCGTTTCATGATGCGCAACCAGAGGATAGGTAAAAAAGGTAATCAATTCGTAGAAGAGGAAGAGCGTGAACCAGTTATTAGAAAAAGCTGCACCAAGCGTTGCAGACAAGGTCACCGCGAAGCAGACGTAATAACGGGTTTGAGCATGTTCATTCAGAGCCCGCATGTAACCCATTGAATAGATCGTTGTCACGATCCACAAAAAGGCGGCGGTCAAAGCAAACACAAGCCCCAAACCATCAACACGCAGACCGATAGTGACCGTCGGATAGAACTCAAAGATTGTGTAATGAATTGTTTTTCCGGATAGCACTGTGGGGATCATACTGGCAACCAGCAGAAACTTAAGCACCCCAGCAACCAGAGAACAACCTTCACGCAGATTAGGGGATTTGCGCGTAAAAATAATCGCAGCCGCCCCAACGATCGAAACAATGACCGCTAAAAAAGGTATAATGGACGTAACTTCCACTTCTCTCCTTTACCTTCCGGTGTTACACAGACAGAGACCAGACAAAACAACTTACTAAAAAGAGATTACTCTACAGAACGCTCAATTTCAGGATGATCATGCACAGCAGGCTTAAAGCCGTGGGACCAGGTATGCTCATAAGCAACGACTTTCCAGATTTCTTCTTCGGTCAATTCTTTTCCCCAAGCGGGCATCGCAGTCTTCTTTACGCCTTCAGAAATCCTCCAAAACCAGTAGCTATCTGAATATCGATTTGCTTTTTTTGCCGTACGAAAATCGACAGCACCACGTTTTTTAGGACGATCTTTTTTCTTGTTAATGGCATGACAGGTTGCACAACCATCCTTAGCGACTTTTTCTTTTCTTTTATAGGTATAGGTAATTTGTCTTGTTTCAAAAATTTTCTTACCTTCAGCAATGATCTTGGCATCAGTCCACCAACCCTTAGGCATATGCTTGTCGGCAAAAGCCTTCGGAACCGGCTTTAAGGGTTTGTCTTTTTTCGCATGAACAAAACCTGGCGCAACCAGGAGCATTGCCACGAATAAACTAATTGTACAAACTGAAATTTTCTTTATCATTCTTTCACCCTTTCGTATCAAGTTTTATTCTCCTGCCAGCGCTTCAGAATCATTTTCTGCCAAGTCCATGGCTACCATCCCGAGCTGAGAGTTAAACGAATCAATTAAATGACATCCGACGCAATTTTTCGCCTCAACGATACGCTTGCCTTTACTAATAGAGGCAGGGTCGGCAATCGAATTAGAAATGGTCATGGCTTTGGAGCCCTCACCACTCAAACTCATTAGATAGGCCAGGACTGACTTTGCCTGGGCATCGCTCATATTAAAACCCGGCATGGGCGAGTCAGGCCGCATGGTTTGCGGACTTTTTAGCCAGTAATAGATCCACTCAGGCTTAATACGTTGCATTGCGTCAGAAAGTTCCGGCCCGACAATACCACCTTCGCCGCCGGGAGAACGCTTGTGACAACCGTCGCAGGCATA